>NZ_JBLKKY010000001.1:0-155840 GCF_059438195.1 Paraconexibacter sp. | reverse complement strand
CCGCCCCGGCGGCGGCGAGGCACCGTGCGAGCTGCTCCGGGCGGTCGCGGACGGGGACGACGAGCGTCGCCTCGGGGGGACCGTCCTGCGGGAGCGGCCGCGGGTGGGCGAGGCCCGCGTCGACGAGCCGGCGGCCGAGGACGCGGCCGGCCTCCCCCGGATCCTCGCCGCGGCGCAGCGCCGCGAGCGCGTGCCGCCCGGCCTCGGAGAGCGTCAGCACCCGGCGCGGCGTGCCGCCGGTGAGGACGCCGTCCGGCCCCGACCACGCGCGCGGGTCGAGGACGAGCGGCAGGCCGGGGGGCAGCGGGGTCACACCGCCAGGCCCCCGTCCACCCGCAGCTCGGCGCCCGTGACGCCGCTGCCGCCGGGACCGGCGAGGAAGACGAGCATCGCGGCGACCTCCTCGGGCTCGAGCAGGCGCTCCAGCGGCTGCTGGGCCGCGAAGGCCTCGGCGCCCGTCAGGCCGTAGAGGCGTGCGCTCTCCTCGAGGATCGCCGTGCGCGTCGAGCCCGGGCTCACCGCGTTGGCAGTCACGCCGGTGCCGCGCAGCTCGGCCGCCAGCGCCCGCACGAGTCCCACCACGCCGGCCTTCGCCGCGCAGTAGCCCGCGAGCATCGGCAGGCCGCGGCTCGCGGCGACCGAGGCGACGGCGAGGAAGCGTCCCTGGCGCGGCGCGGGGCGGCGCAGGAGCGCCGGGATCGCAGCGCGCGCGGTCGCCACGACGCCGTGGAGATCGACGTCGAGCACCGCGTCGAGCTCGTCGTCGGTCATCTCCCACAAGGGCCTCCCCCCCGCCACCACCCCGGCCCCGGCGACGACGACGTCGAGGCCGCCGTGACGCCGCTCGGCCTCCGCGACGACGTCGCCGAGCGCGGCCCGGTCGGTGACGTCGACCACCGCGGTCGTCACGAGGTCCCCGCGCAGATCCTCCAGCTCGGCCGCCGTGCCGAGCGCGTACGGCAGCCGCGGGTCGTCGGCGGCGCGGTCGACGGCGACGACGGCGAACCCGGCTGCCGCGAGCCCGCGCACGGTCGCCGCGCCGATCCCGCGGGCGGCGCCGGTGACGAGCGCCACCCGCGTCACGCCGCCCCCCACTCGTCGAGCGCGGCGGCCAGCCGCTCGGTCTCCCGCGCGAGCAGCGCGCGGCCCTCGGCGGCCGAGGCGCCGGCCGGGTCGCCGAGGACGCCGTTGGGGCTCACCGCGCGGACGCCGGCCGTGCGCAGGCGTCCGAGGACGCGTCCCAGCGGCGCGGTCTCCCCCGCCGCGGCCTCGTCGAGGCGCACGCGCGCCGGGTCGAGCGCGAGCATCAGCGAGGTCTCGCTCCGTCCGGCGTGCGCGTCGCCGGACCACCGCGGCGACCACGTGAGCACCCGGCGCCCCTCCTCCTCCAGCCGTCGGGCCGCCCCGGTCACGGCCTCGTGGTTGCCGCCGTGGGCGCTCACCAGCAGCAGGCGGGGGAAGGTCTCGGCCGCGGACCGCCCCAGCTCGACGAGCAGCAGCTCGAGCGCCGCGGTGCCGACGGAGATCGTGCCCGGGAACCCCTGGTGCTCACCGCTCGCGCCGTAGACCACGGGCGGCGCGACGACGACGCCGCGCCTGCGGCGGGCGAGGCCCTCGACGAGCGCGACCGCGAGATCGGTGTCCGTGGAGAGCGGCAGGTGGGGGCCGTGCTGCTCGACCGCCCCCACCGGGACGGCGAGGACGGCGTCGTCCGCGGCCTCGACCGCCGGCCACACGAGGTCGGCGAGCTGCGAGGCCGCGGTGGCGTCCGTCACGGCCCCGGCCGCCCGGCCGCGGCGGGCGGGGTCGCCATCGCGCCGGGCCACGGCCGCTCCCGCCCGCCGAGCGCGAAGCCGGGGGGCACGAGCACGTCCTCCCTGCGGAGGTCCGCGATCGATGCGCGCCCGAGGCCGACGAGGGTCTCGTCGATCCCGCTGCGCAGGATCTCGAGGACGTTGGCGACGCCGGACTCCCCGCCCGCGGCGAGACCCCACAGCGACGCGCGCCCGATGAGGACCGCCCGGGCGCCGAGGGCGAGCGCCTTCACGACGTCGCTGCCGCGGCGGATGCCGCCGTCGAAGAGCACCTCGACCCGGTCGCCCACCTCCTCGGCGATGCCCGGCAGCGCGCGGAGCGCCGCCGGCGAGCCGTCGACGTTGTTGCCGCCGTGGTTGGAGACGGAGATCGCGTCGGCGCCGATCTCGGCCGCCCGCCGCGCGTCGTCGGGATGCATGACGCCCTTGACGACGAACCGGCCGCCCCACGTCTCGCGCATCCAGGCGACGTCGTCCCACGACGGCAGCGGCGTCCCCATCCACTCGCCGTAGGCGTCGAAGAACCCGGGTGCCGGCTCGCCGCGCGGCACGACGTTCGGCACGGTGAGGTCCGGAAGGGCGCCGCGGCGGGCGAAGGCGAGGAGCCAGCGCGGCCGGCGCGCGACCTCCGGCCCGAACTGCACCATCGCGTGACGGTCGATCCGCTGCGGGATCGCCGGACTCCCCCAGTCGCGCCGGTGCGCGAACGTCCAGTCGAGCGTCACGATGAGCCCCTGCGCACCCGCCTGCCGCGCGCGCTCCATCACCGCGGCCATCCGCTCGCGGCTGCCCATCCAGTACATCTGGAAGAGCGTCCGCGGGTTGGCCTCCACGACCTCCTCGACGGGTCGGCTCGCGAACGAGCTCAGCCCCATCGCCGTCCCCGCGGCGTCCGCCGCGCGCGCGACCGGCACCTCGCCGTCCGGGTGGACGGCCTGGACGCCCGTCGGCGAGATGATCACCGGCAGCGCGAGCTCGTGCCCGAGCACGGTCGTGGCGAGGCCGCGCTGCGCCGGCAGCCCCGTCGCGATGCGCGGCAGGAGGCCGACCTCGGTGAACGCGGCGACGTTGTCGCTGAGCGTCAGCCCCCGCTCGGCGCCCGCGAGGAGCGCGAGGTAGACGGACCGCGGCAGCCGCGCCTGCGCGCGCCGCTGCGCTTCGGCGACGGACTCGAACCACTCACTCGTGCTCGCCATGTGTCCTCCAGTAGTCCGCCAGCGGATCCTCGTCGCAGGCGCGATCCGGCGGCCGCCTGCGGGACCGGTCCACCGACGGGCGCGGGGGCGTCGACTGGCGCACGGCGAGCAGCTCCTCGCCGTGGCCGAGCGCGCACTCGGGGTCCGGGCCGTCCAGCGGGAGGCCGGTGAAGAACTTCGCCGCCATGCAGCCGCCGCGGCAGCTGTCGTAGAACCCGCAGCTCGCGCAGGCGCCGGCCGCCTGCGGCCCGCGCAGCTCGTCGAAGAGCTCCGACGAGCGCCACACGCGCGTGAAGCCGCCCGGCTCGCGCACGTTGCCGGCGCGGAACTCCTCGTGGATCGCGAAGGGACAGGCGTAGACGTCTCCGACCGGGTCGATGAGGCACACGACGCGACCCGCGCCGCACATGCCGAGGCCGGGCAGCGACTCCCCGTAGGCGGCGAGGTGGAAGAACGAGTCCCCCGTGAGCACCTCCTCGCCGTGGTCGAGGAGCCACGCGTGGACCTCGCGCTGCTGGGCTGCCGTCGGGTGCAGCGCGTCCCAGACGTCGGCGCCCCGGCCCGAGGGCCGCAGGCGGGTGAGTCGCAGCTGGGCCCCGTAGCGGTCGGCGAGCGCCTTGAGCCCGTCGAGCTGGCCGGCGTTCTCCCGCGTGAGGACGACGGAGAGCTTCGGCTGCCGGAAGCCCGCCTCGGCCAGCCGCTCGAGCGCCGCGACGGCCATCGCGTGGGAGCCGGAGCCGCGCACGCGGTCGTTGACCTCCGCGGTCGCGCCGTCGACGGACACCTGGACGTCCACGTAGTCCGCCGCCGCCAGGCGCCGCGCGGCGTCCGGCGTGATGCGGCTGCCGTTCGTCGAGAACTTCACGCCGACGCGGTGGGCGACCGCGTAGTCGACGAGCTCCCAGAAGTCCCGGCGCACGGTCGGCTCGCCGCCCCCGATGTTGACGTAGAACACCTGCATCCGCTCGAGCTCGTCGACGACCGCGAGGCACTCCTCGGTGGTCAGCTCGCGCGGGTCCCGGCGGCCGGAGCTCGACAGGCAGTGCACGCAGGCGAGGTTGCAGGCGTAGGTCAGCTCCCACGTGAGGCAGATCGGCGCCTCGAGACCGGTCTCGAAATGGTCGACGAGACGCCCGACCGGGGCGGCCGCGGCGCTCATGCCGGCTCCCGTCGCGCGATCATCCCTGTGTCCGCGAGGGTGGCGAGCGCGTGCTCGTAGCGCCCGAGCTCGGCGTCGGGGACACCGGCCGACCGGCAGGCGTCGCGGGCCGAGGGATGCTCGGAGAGGGCGCGGACGACGTCGAGCAGCAGTCGCGACTTCAGGAAGCTCAGGCGGCGGGTCCCGAAGTGGTAGGCGAGCGCGCCGAAGGGCTCCGGGCGCAGCGCGACCTGCGGGTGCAGCGTCCAGGGAGCCTCGAGGTCGACGGAGGTCGCAGGGGTCATGCGAGCGCGGCCCTCTAGTAGACGCCGCACATGCCGTCGATCGAGACGTCCTCGACGAGGAGGTCGTCGACCACGAGCTCGTCGGCGGGCGTCACGCCGGCGATCGGGACGAGGTCGGGCTCGGGCGTCGGCGCGGTCGCGCAGACGGCGAGATCCTCGTCGACGGGCACGGAGCTGGTCGGGTGGGGCATGCTGTCCTCCGGTCTCGCGGTGGGCGGTGAGGAAGGGGTACCGCCTTCCGACACCCGGTGCCAGAACGAGAGACGACGCTTTGAGCGAATCCCCCAACGTCCGCCCCGGCCGGCCGCGCAGGACCTCGCGGCACGAGATCCAGCGCGTCGCTCTCGCGCTCTTCGCCGAGCGGGGCTTCGAGTCGACGACGCTCGACGACGTCGCGGCCGCCGTCGGCGTGAGCCGGCGGACGCTGTTCCGCTACTACGCGTCGAAGAACGACCTCGTCTGGGGGGAGTTCCGCGAGCATCTCGACGGCCTGCGAGCGCGCCTGGCGGCCGCCGACCCCGCGCGCCCGGTGATGGACGTCCTGCGCGAGGCGGTCGTCGCGTTCAACGACTACGGCGAGGACGAGATGCCGGAGCTGCGCGTCCGGCTGTCGCTCATCACGACGGTCCCGGCGCTCCAGGGGCACGCGATGCTGCGCCACGGCGAGTGGCGGGAGGCCGTGGCGGCGTTCGTCGCCGAGCGCCTCGGCACCGGCGCCCACGCCCACGTGCCGCAGGTCGTCGCGGATGCCGCGCTCGGCACCGCGATGGCGACCTACCGCCACTGGATCGACCACGAGGACGTCGACCTCCTCGCCGCGCTCGACGCCGCGTTCCGCCTGCTCGCCGAGGGGTTCGCCGACGGGCCCTTGGCCGCCGCGGTCGCCTGACGCCGCAGGACCGCGGCGCTCAGCGGCCTCGCCACGCCGGCGGGCGCTTCTCGAGGAACGCCCGCACGCCCTCCTGCACGTCCTCGGTCGCCAGCACCTCGGCGTTCGCGGCGTCGCTGCGAGCCCAGGCCTCGTCCTCGTCGATGTCGGCGGCGGCGAGCAGCACCTCCCGGGAGAGGCGCACCGCGACCGGGGCGTTCGCCGCGATCGACCCGGCGACCTCGAGCGCCGTGCCGAGCGCCTCGCCCGGCTCGCACAGTCGCGTGACGAGGCCGTGGCGGTGGGCGGCCTCCGCGTCGAGCGGCGCGCCGGTGAGCACGACCTCCAGCGCCACGGCCTTGGGCAGCAGGCGGCCGAGGTGGACGAGGCCGCCCGCGGCGGCGACGAGCCCGCGGCGGACCTCGGGCAGCCCGAAGGAGGCGCGGGTCGACGCCACCGCGATGTCGCAGGCGAGGACGAGCTCCATGCCGCCCGCGAGCGCCGGGCCGTCGACCGCCGCGACGAGCGGCTTCGTGCGCTGCCGCCGGACGAGCCCGCCGAAGCCGCCGCGCTCCGTCGAGAGCTCGGCGCCGCGGCCCTCGCCGACCGCCCGCAGGTCCGCCCCGGCGCAGAACACGGGCGCGACGCCGGTGAGGACGCCCGCGCGGAGGTCGCCGTCGGCCTCCAGGTCGTCGATCGCCGCCTCGATGCCGCGCGCGACCGCTGGGTCGATCGCGTTCCGCGCCTCGGGGCGGTCGATGGTCAGCACGGCGCAGGCGCCGTGACGCTCGAAGCGGACGGGGGTCATGGCTCGCCCGACCCTCGCGCCACGCAGGCGGCGCAGCGCGAGAGGCGGGCCCGCCGTCTGTGGGCCTCTCCAACCGCGCCCCTCCGCAGCCGGGTGGAGCACACGGCATCCGGGCAGGATCATCATGAGATGGCAGCGAGGGACACAGCGGCCGCCGAGAGCGCGGGAACGGGCGCGTCGCCCGTCGACCAGGCGGTCTTCAGGGACGTCATCGGGCGCTTCGCCAGCGGGGTGACGATCATCAGCACCCGGCTGGGCGACCGCGACCTCGGAACGACGGCGAGCGCGGTGTCCTCGCTGTCGATGGATCCGCCGATGCTCCTCATCTGCATGAACCGCACGAGCGAGACCGGCCAGGCGATCTCCGAGACCGGCCGCTTCGTCGTCAACATCCTCGGCGAGGACCAGGCCGGGCTCGCCAAGCACTTCGCGACGAAGGACCCCGACAAGTTCGCGGACGTCGAGGTGCAGCGCGGGCCGTCCGGCCTGCCCCGCCTCGCACGCGCGCTCGGGCACCTGGAGTGCCGCGTGGCGGAGACGGCGACGGGCGGCACGCACACCGTCTTCCTGTCGCACGTCGAGCACGCGAGTGCGACGGAGGGCAGCCCGCTCACGTACTTCCGCGGGCGCTTCGGCCGCTTCGAGGACGCGGCCCAGGAGGCCGCCTACCAGCAGCTGCGCCGCCTCGTCATGAGCCGCACGCTCGGCCCGGGCGAGACGCTCTCGGTCGAGGACCTCGCCGACGAGTTCGAGGTGGACCGACACCGCATCCAGTACGCCCTCACGAAGCTCATGGGCGACGGGCTCGTCGAGCGCGACCCGGACCGCGGGTTCATCGTGCGGCCACTCGACGCGAGGATGGCGCGCGACGCGATCGAGGCCCGGTGCATGATCGAGATGGCCGTCGCCGACCAGCTCGCCGGCCATGTGGACGAGGGGACCCTCGCCGACCTGCGCCGTCACGCGCAGATGGCCTGCGAAGCCGTCGCCCAGGACCCGCCGGACTACCAGCTGCTGCGCTCGTCGGGCCGCAAGTTCCACGCGACGTTCATCGCGCTCGCCGGCAACCAGACCCTCATCGACGTGTACCGGCGCCTGCGCATCGACGCGATCTGGGGCCGGCTCCTGCGGGGGCGGCACCTCTCCCCCGCGTACCTCGTCGAGGTCGTCGACGGCCTCGCGGCGGGCGACGCGGCGGTGGCCAAGCGCGCGCTGCGCGAGCACGCCGACCACGCGATCGAGGTGGTCGACGAGATGATCGCCGAGGCCGGCGGCAGCATCTGATCCGCCGCGGCCCGGGCCGGCGGCCCGGGACGGCGGCCGGGGCCGCCGTCCCCGCGCCTCCTCCGTCAGTAGTTGCGGCCGTTGACGGACCAGCCGCCGTCGACGCACTCGTGGAGGCCGGTCGAGAAGCTCCCGTCCTCGGAGAAGAAGTAGGCCATCTTCCCGGCGATCTCCTCCGGGCGCCCGAGCCGCTTGATCATGTGCGAGTTCTCGTTCTGCTTCTTCATCTCGGGCGTGATGTCGGCGAGGATCGGCGTGTCGATCGTGCCCGGGCAGATCGCGTTGACGAGGATGTTGTCGGGGGCGTAGTTGAGCGCCGCCTGCTGGGTGAGCCCGATGACGCCGGCCTTCGCCGCCGAGTACGACGCGAGGTTCTCGAGGCCCTTGAGGGCCGCAAGGCTGGAGATGTTCACGATCCGGCCACCGCCCTGCTCCTGCATGTGCGGGATGACGGCCTGCATGCCGAGCCAGACGCCGCGCAGGTCGGTGTCGATGACGAAGTCCCAGCCCTCGTCGGTGAGTCCGACGACGGAGTCCTCGGACTTCATGTTCACGACGCCGGCGACGTTGCCGAGGAAGTCGACCTTGCCGTAGGTGTCGATCGCCTCCTTCACCGTGCGGTTCCAGTCCTCGCGCTTGCGCACGTCCATCTGGATCTGATGCCCTTCGCCGCCGTCACCCTTGATGCCGTCGAGCGTCGTCGGGTCGTCCTGGAGGTCGGCGATGACCACCTTGGCGCCCTCCGAGGCGAGCCGCCGGCAGCACGCCTGGCCGATGCCCTGCACGCCGCCGCTGATGATCGCCACCTTGCCGTCGAACCGTCCCATCAACTGCTCTCCTTGTCGTATCGGCTTTCAGGACCGACAACGACCCTAGGGACGGGGTGTCGAATGGGCCGCGGCCTCAGTCGCCGGGGTTGGCCGAAGTCACAACGGCCCCCGGGGCCGGGGTGCCGAGGCGGTCCTCGAGCCGGAGGATGAGCAGCGCGAGCTGGACGGCGAGCTGGACGTCGCCGTCGGCGGCGATGTCGAGGCCGATGATCTCCTCGATGCGCGCGAGCCGGTAGCGGACCGTGTTCTCGTGGACGCCGAGGTGCTCGGCCGACCGACGCGCGCTGCGCGAGCACTCGAAGAACGACTGCAGCGTCACGAAGAGATCGTGCGTGCCGGCGTCGTCGGCGTCGAGCAGCGCGCCGAGCGTGTCGCGCACGAAGCGGTCGGCCTCACGACGGTCGGCGGTCGCCAGCAGCAGCCGGCCGGCCCCCAGGTCGTCGGCCGCGAGGACGTGCACCTGGCCCTCGGCGCCGAACGTCGAGATCCCGCGGCTGATCTGCCGCGCCTGCTCGTAGGCCCCCGGGATGTCCGCGGCGCCCCGGCACGTCGTCGAGATCGCCGCCGTGACCGACCCGTCGGCCGCCAAGTGCTCGACGACCTCGCGCACGAGTCGCTTGGACTGCTGGATGGCTTCGCTCGTGGGGACGTCCTGCGCGCGCTCGAGGATGACCGCCGCGCCCCGCTCGACACCCGCGACGCAGGCGCGGAGACCAGGGGCGACGTGGGCGAAGGCCTCGGCCACCCGCCCGCTCGACAGCGCCCCATGGGTCGACTGCTCGCGGAGCGACAGGAGGACCACGAGGTGGGGCTCGCTCAGCGCCATGCCGTGGTAGTCGGCGCGGCGCGTGAGCGACGCCTCGTCGTCCGAGGCGTGGAGCAGGTCGCGGGCGAGCGCCTCGATCGCGTGCGACTCGGCCTCGGCCGCGCGCTTCTTGCCGCTGAGGGCGAGCGCGATGACCGTCGCCGTGCGGCGCGCGACGATGGCGTCCTGCGCGCCGAAGCGCGAGCGGTGCTCGGTGAGCACCAGGTATCCCCAGTCCTCGTCACCGACGCGGACGAGCGCGACGAGGCAGCGCTGATGCAGACCGACGGCGGGCACCGGCGGGATGACGCTCGGCCGCCGCACGGTGAGCTGCGAGAGCACGTCGCGGACCGCCGGGTCGCGGAGCGCGGCCGCGTCGAAGGCGCGCGGCAGGACGGCGTCGCCCGACGGCGCCGCGTGGGCGAGCCGCCGGTACTCGGCGTCGTGGATCGAGCACGGCTTGCCCGTCATCTCCGTCACCGACGCCGCGATCTCCGCGAGGTTCGCGCCCTCGAGGACGAGGTTCGTGAGCCGGTCCTCCAGCGCCGCGGCCCGCCGCAGCATCGCGTTCTGCTGGGCGGCCGTGCTGAGCGTGGCGCGCAGGTCGCGGGTGAGCTGCGCCTGCGAGATCGCGATCGCCGCGAGGTTCGCGAACGTCTGCGCGAGCTCCTGCTCGTCGTCGGTGTAGTCGTGCGGCACGTCCTCGTTGTCGAGGAACAGGAGCCCGATGACGTCCTCGGAGAGCACCATCGGGACGCCGAGCATCGAGCGCACGTCCCACTCGAGCATCGCCGCGCGGACCGGGCGCGGGTCCGACTGCGCGTTGACGATGAGCACCGGCTCCTTGGTGCGGAGGATCTCCGCGGTGAAGCCGTCGGCCTCGATCCCGACCGTCAGCCGCTTGATCGCGACGTCGATGTCGTGGTCGGCGTGCGCCACCTGACCGCGGAACATGCCGGTCGCGGTGTCGCGCAGGTAGACGCTGCAACGCCGGATGCGCAGGAGCGTGCAGATGCGCTCCGCGACGAGGTGCAGCAGCCGGTCGAGGTCGGTCTGCTCGTTGATGGCCGCAGCCACCTCGCCGAAGGCCGCCACGACCTCCGGGTAGCCGGGGGGGCGCCGCCTCTGGGCCACGTCCGTGCCCGCCGCCGTCGTCCGCAGCGACATCGTCATGCTCCCGCCCGCCCCTGGAACGCCTGCCGGACCCTCGTGCGGAGCATCATGAGCACCTTCCTTGCGGGTGACCCGACCGGCGCTCATGGCTCCTCCACCGGGAACGCCGGCCCTTTGTCGCCTTCCGTGGACGCATCACCGGCGGCCATGCCTTTGGGGCGTTCCACAGCGACACACCGACTGTACCGATCGGTCTGCTTCTGGCGCAAGTGCGTCATGTCGATGACTTCTCCTTTCCGGTGTCACGCGGCCGCGGCCGCGGTCGTGGTCCCGGGTCCCGGCACCCACGCGGCCGCCGCCAGGCCGGCGAGCGCGACCGCCCCCGAGACGGCGAAGGCCGCGACGTAGGCGCCTTCGGCGGGACGCGCGGAGCCGGCGATGCGGTCGGCGGCGAGGATCGCCGTCGCGACCGCCGCTCCCAGCGAGCCGCCGACCGTCCGCATGATCGTCGTGATGCCGGTGGCGATGCCGATGTCGCCCTGCGGGACGGCGGCGACGACGAGCACCGACACGGCGGTGAAGGCGCAGGCGATGCCGAGCCCGAGCAGGCTCACTCCGGCGAGGACGAGGAGGATGCTCCCGTGCGCGACCGCGAGCACGCCGAACGCCGCGACGGCGAGCGCCATCCCCGTGGCGAGCACGGCGCGGAAGCCCACGCGCTCCCCGAGCACTCCGGAGAACGGTCCCGCGAGGAGCATCCCCGCGGCTCCGGGGACCATGAGGAGCCCCGCCTCGAGGAGCGTGAGGCCGAGGCCGTACCCGGTCGCGGTGGGAGCCTGGGCGAGCTGCGGCACGAGGACGAAGCCGCTGAACATCGACAGCCCGGCGAGCAGCGCGCTCACGTTCGTCGCCAGCACCGGGCGCCGGGCGAGCAGATCGACGTCGACGAGCGGGTGGGAGGTGCGCCGCTCGATCGGGAGGAACGCGACGAGCAGCAGACCGCCGACCACCAGGCACGCCAGCGTCCCGGCGGAGTCGAGGCCCCACGTGCCCGCCTGGGAGACGCCGAGCAGGACCGCGCCCAGTCCCGTCGCGAGCACCGTCGCCCCCAGCAGGTCGATGCCGCCCCGGTCACGGGCCGGCGAGGGCGGCACGACCGTCCACGCCGCCACGGCGCCCGGGAGGGCGAGCAGCAGGAGCGCCCAGAAGACCCACGGGAGGCCGCCGGCCTCCGTGAGCAGGCCGGCGAGCGGGAACCCGGCGGAGGCGCCCGCGCCGAACATGGCGGCGACGAGGCCGATGCCCCACGACCGCCGCTCCGGTGGGAGCTCGTCGCTCGCGATCCCGAACGCGAGCGGGAAGGCCCCGCCCGCGACGCCCTGCAGGAGGCGCCCCGCGACGAGGACCTCGATGCTCTGGGCGAGCGCGCTGATCGCGCAGCCGGCGCTGAACACGAGGAGGACCCAGCCGAGGACGCGTCCCTTGCCGTAGAGGTCGCCGAGCTTCCCCGCCAGCGGCGTGGCCACCGACGCCGACAGCAGGTAGCCGGTCACCGCCCACGCCGCAGCGGAGGTCGAGGCGTCGAGCTCCCGCGCGATCTCGGGGACGCCCGCGATGACGGCCGTCTGCGCGATCGAGAACGACAGGGCCGCCACGAGCAGGACGCCGAGCACCGCGCCGACCGGTGCGGCCCGCCGCCCGCCGCGGCCGGACGGCCGGGCGGCCGTGGGTCCGCGGGGGCCCATCCGGCTCAGCGCGTCGGCGTCTCGGCGTGCGACACCGTGCCCCCGCCGGCGGGCCGACCGCCACCCGGGGACGAGGGGCCGGCGCCGCGCCGGCTCCCGTCGTGCCCGCTGTCGGCAGCAGCCTTGCGTGCCGCCGAGCCGGCCTCGATGCCGAGGTACGCCTCGCGGACGCGCGGGTCGGCGGCGAGCTCGTCCGCGCGACCCTGCATCGCCACTCGTCCGCGCTCGATGACGTATCCGCGGTCGGCGAGCTCGAGGGTCATCATCGCGTTCTGCTCGACGATGAGGATCGTCACCCCGCTGTCGCGGAGGTGCTCGAGCGTCTCGAAGGTCTCCTTGATGACGAGCGGCGCGAGGCCGAGCGACGGCTCGTCGAGCAGGAGGAGCGTCGGTCGTGCCATGAGCGCGCGGCCGAGCGCCACCATCTGGCGCTGGCCGCCGCTGAGGCTCGACGCCCTCTGCCCGAGCCGCTCGCTGAGGATCGGGAACAGCTCGAAGACCCGGGCGAGATCCTCCTCGCGGTTGGCCTTGGGCTGCGTGTAGCCGCCGAGGATGAGGTTCTCGCGCACGGTCATCGTGTCGAAGAGCTGACGTCCCTCGGGGACGAGGACGACCTGTCGCCGGGTGATCGCCTCGGGCGAGCTCCCGGTGATGTCCTCGCCGCTCGCCTCGATGCTCCCGGCGCTCGGGTGCAGCAGCCCGACGACGGTCTTCAGCAGCGTCGTCTTGCCCGCTCCGTTGGCTCCGAGGATCGCGACGATCTCTCCGGGCCGGACGTCCAGCGAGACGTCGCGGAGCACCGTGACGCCGCCGTAGCCGCTCGTGATGCCGTCGATGCGCAGGGCGGGCTCGGTCGCCGCCCGCACCTCTGCTGTTTCCGTGCTCATGCGTGCACCACTCCCAGGTAGGCGTCGATGACTGCCTTGTCGTTGCAGACCTCCTCGGGCGCGCCCTCGCAGATCTTCTTGCCCTCCTCCAGCACGACGATCTGGTCGGCGATCGACATCACCATGCCCATGTCGTGCTCGACCAGCAGCACCGCGATGCCGGCGTCCGCGATGGCCCGGATCGTCCGGGCCAGCACGCGCGTCTCGCCGCCGTCCAGGCCGGCCGCCGGCTCGTCGAGCAGCAGCACGCTCGGCTCGGTCGCGAGAGCGCGCGCGAGCTCGGCCATGCGCTGCTTGCCGGTCGTCAGCGACACCGCGAGGGTGTCGGCGTCGGCGGCGAGGCCGACGAAGTCCAGCCACGCGAGAGCCTGCTCGCGCGACTCGACCTCGTCACGCAGCGCCCGCGGGGTCCGCAGCGCCGCTCCGGTGAGCCACGCGCGGCTGCCGAAGCGGTCACGGGCGAGCATCACGGTCTCGAGGACGGTCATGCCGTCGAACAGGCGCGGGGTCTGGAAGGTCCGCGCGAGCCCGAGGCGGGCGATGTCCTGCGGCCGCGAGCCGACGACCGGCCGGCCGAGCACGCCCATCGCCCCCTCGGTGGGCAGCAGCGTGCCCGACACCATGTTGATGACGGTCGACTTGCCGGCGCCGTTGGGGCCGATCATCGCCGTGACGTAGCCGGGACGCAGGGTGAACGACACGCCGTTGACGGCGATGAGGTTGCCGAACTGCTTCGTGAGCCCGTCGACGACGACGAACGGCGTCTCGTCGCGCAGCGGCTCGGGGACGTCCATCGACCACGCGCCGTTCTGCGAGCCCGCGAGCGCCGCGTCCTCCGCGGGCTCCGCGGATCCCCCACCGGCCTCGGCGCCGGGTGGGGCGTCGAGCGCGACGGATCCGTCGTGTGCGGGCACCGCGAGGGACCCGGGCTCCGCCTCGGCCGCCGCCGCCTCGGGGGACGGGCGACCTCGGGCACCCAGGGTCTCGCGCAGCGCGGACACCCGTCCGGCGATCATGCGCGGGATCGCGACGAGGCCGTCGCGGAAGACGAGGACGAAGAGCACGAGGAGGACGCCGGTGATGAGGATCTCCCAGGTCGACGAGTCGGCTCCGAGGCCGCCGCCGACGTTCTCGCGCACCCAGTACTGCATCCCGCCGACCACGACGGCGCCGACCGCCGCGCCGAAGGGCGAGATGACCCCGCCGACGATGACGTAGGTGACGAGGTCGATCGTGAGCTTCACGCTCCAGGTGTCCGGCGAGGCGAACTGCAGGTAGTAGGCCCACAGCACGCCGGACACGCCGGCCATGCCGGCGCCGAGCACGAACACCTTGAGCTTCAGGCGGTCGGCCTGCAGCCCGATGCTCTCCGCCGCCTCCTGGTCGAGGCCGACCGCCCGCAGCGAGCGACCCATGCGCGACGTCCACACGTTGCGCGCGATGAGCAGCATCACGGCGAGCACGCCGAGGCAGACGAGGAAGTACTCCTTGGGATCCTGGATCGTCGTCCCGAAGATCTCGAGCGGCGACACGCCCTGGACGCCCTGGTTGCCGCCCGTGAGGTCGTCCTGCTTGGCGACGAAGACGAGCCCGATGACGAGGATCGCGAGCGTCGCGAGGGCGAGGTTGAGCCCCTCGAGCCGGAGCGTGAGGTACCCGACGAGGTAGCCCATCGCGACCGTCGCCGCCACGGCGACGACGAGCGCGGCGATCGGGTTCCAGCCGTGGTCGGCGGTGAGGATCGCCGACATGTAGCCGCTCAGCAGCAGGAACGCCGCCTGGCCGAGGCTGAACTGGTTCGTGAGGCCCATGACGAGCCCCAGGCCGGTCGCCGCCATCGCCGACAGGAGGATGAAGACCGCCGTGTCGAGCTGGCCGATGTCGTCGGTCGTCGTCGGGTAGAACGCCGCGAGGCCGAGCAGCACGACCGGCAGGAGCATCACCAGCGATGGCTTGCGGCCGATGAGCTGCCGCAGCCGGGCGCCGCGCGGCACCTCGGTGTGACCGAGCGTCTGCGCACGCACCCGCTGCTCGAGGGCGTGGACGCGCTCGCGGATCCGCTCGCGCAGCTCCGGATCGTCCCGCGACCCGGCGTCGGCGGCCCGCCGCGTCTTGATCGCCCGCGAGATGACGCCCTCGTCGCCGTAGAAGTCACGTGCGACGAGGTAGACGATGAGCGTGCCGTAGACGATCGCCTGGCGGTAGTCGGACGAGATGTAGCCGGCGGACACCGCTTCGAGGACGCCGAGTCCGAGGCCGAAGGCGACCGCCTTGACCGGGTTGTCGAAGCCGGCGAGCGCCGCGGCGATGAACCCGATGAGCCCGATCGTCACGCCGCTGTCCCAGCGCACGAGGGTGAGCGAGACCGAGACGGAGGCGACGAGCCCGCAGAGCGCGCCGGCGAGGACGAACGCCGCCATGGACGTGGTGCCGATGCGGATGCCCGTGAGCCGCGCGGCGATCGGGTTGATCGCGCTCGCGCGCATCGCGCGGCCGACGTCCGTGCGCTTGAACAGCACGGTGACGATCAGCAGAGCGATGGCGGTCGCGAGGTAGATCCACTTCACCTGCTCGCGGAGGCTCGCGCCGAGGATCTCGAAGATGCCCTCCTCGAAGGGGGGCGAGCGCCGCGGGTCCTCGTCCCAGAGGAGCAGCGCCGCGCCGCGCAGCGCGACGCCGACGCCGAGGCTCGCGATGACGAGGCCCAGCACGCCGACCTTGCCGCGCACGGGCGCGACCGTGAGTCGCTCCTGCGCGAGCGCGACGCCCGCGACGGCGACCATCGCCGCCACGACCGTCAGCGCCAGCGGCCAGCCGTCGGCGGCGGTGACGGCCGTGACCATCCCGCCGACCATCACGTACTCGCCGGTGGCGAAGTTGAAGACGCCGGTGACGTTGGCGACGATGACGAGCGCCAGCGCCACGATGGCGTAGATGCAGCCGACCGAGAGGCCGGAGAACACGTACTGGGTGAGGTCTTCCATGATCGCTCGCTGTGAGGGGTCCGCTGTGGTGCCCTAGGCCTTCATCCGCTCCGCCGCGGCCGTGAAGACCTCGGGGTTGCCGTCCATCCACGACGCGTGGAGCGTGCGGTGCTTGATGCGCCAGCCGTCGCGCGTGCGGACGTGGCGGTCGACGTAGGTGCCGCCGACGAGGTAGTGGTCGCCGCCGGGGGCGCCCTTGAAGACGTGCTGCGCCTGCAGGTAGCAGCGCGAGGTGGCCGTGTCGCCGTCGAGCTCGACGAGCGGGCTGCCGATGAGGTGCTGGCTCGAGTCGAGGCCGGTCAGGACGCTGCTGATGAGCCCGACGATCGCGTCGATGCCCTCGTTGACCCCGCCGAGCTCGAGGAAGTCGGCGACGGCGTCGGCGCAGAAGACGTCGGTGCGCAGCGCGTCCCAGTCGTGGCTGTCCAGCGCGAGCGCGTAGCGGCTCAGAAGGTCGGTGATCTCCTGGCGGTCGGCCAGGGTCCGCAGGTCTGCCCCTGCGTTCGTCTCGGTGCTCATTCCCTCTCCAGTCGTCCGGGCGTCGGGGTGGGTGGTGCGCCGGCCCGGCGCCGGGGACCGCGGTCCCCGGCGCCGGGTGCGGCTAGGGTCGCCGGCCTACGGCTCGGCGCCGGTCGGGTCCGCGTTCGGGGCGAGCTTGTACTGGAGCTCGTCACCCTCGAAGGCGGACACGTAGTTCACGTAACCCTCCTTCCAGGTGCCCGTCAGCAGGTGGTCGTCAGGACCGCTGGTGACGATGCCGTGGCTCGTCCGCAGGCCCTTCTCCTCGTCGTACTGCTCGAGCTGCTCGCGCAGGCTGTCGCGTGTGACCTCCGCGTCGTCGTCCATCAGCCGCTTCGCGGCGTCGGCGAAGATCGTCACGGCGTCGTGGCCGTACACGGAGTAGTTCGAGAACGTCTCGAACTGGTCGGGGAACATCTTCTTCCAGGCGTCCACGTACTCCGAGCACCACGCCCGCGTCGGGTCGCCCTCGTCGACCTCTTCGAAGCCGACGCACTTGTGGCCGCCGAAGACGACGTCTGTCGCCGCCTCACCGGCCGCGGTCGCGATCGCCGGCACGGCCTGCCACTGCTCGCACATGCGCGGCTTGTTGTCCATGCCGAGCTGCACCGCCGCGCGGTGGGCGTTCGGGTTCAGGCACTCGATGTAGTAGGCGTCCGCGTTGGCGTTCCTGAGGTTCGTCAGCTGCGGGATGAGCCCGTCGACCGACGCGTCGATGGCGCCCGTCTCCTCTGCCACGATCTCGCACCCGAGCTCCTCGCACCGCTCCTTCAGGGCGGGAGTCAGGCCGTTCGAGAAGTCCGTCTCGAAGTGCAGGACGCCGATGCGCTTGACGTCCGGGTTCTGCTTGATCGTGTAGTTCAGCGCCGAGGTCGCGTACTCACCGCCGAGGCTGAGCGAGAACGCGTACGGGGCGGGCGGCTCGTAGAAGTCCGTCCTTCCGTTGGCGCTGAAGAACGGGAGCCCGACTCGATCGGACTGCGGCTTCACGGAGTTGCCGCCGCCGCCGCCGAGCCACGCGACCATGACGCTGTCGTCGCTGGCCGCCTCGCGGTAGGCCTGCACGGCCTCCTGAGGCGTCAGGCCCTTCTTGAACGTCTTGATCTCGATCATCCGACCGTTCACGCCGCCGGCGTCGTTGATCTGCTTCTGGGCCACCTTCATGCCCGTCGTGAAGTCCGGGCCGCCGTCGGCGGCAGGACCCTCGAGGTTCGCGATGACCAGCGGCTCGTTGGACTGCTGCGCGGCCTGACCGCCGCCGCCGCCGCCCTCGTCCTCGTCATCGTCGCCGCACGCTGCGACGCCGAACGCTGCGGCGACGAAGACGGTCGCCGTGACCATTGGGAGCGACCTCCGCCGCCCTGACCTCCGATGCAGCCTCACCACACATCCTCCTCTCCTGCCGAGCGCCCTCGGGCTCTCGGCGAACGACACAGTGAGGCGACATTAGGATCGCCCGGTGGACCGCGCGGTCCACCCCTCGCGCTGCGTTGTGGAGACCCACAGAGCCACGGGGGTCGTCGATCCGGCCAGTGGACGAACGACGGCCGCCCGGGAGTCCCGGGCGGCCGTGTGAGGGGGAGCGGTGCGCGGACGCGAGGCCGCGCGGCAGCGGGTCAGTCGGCGGCGGCCGGCTCGGCCACCGGCGCGGCGGCCGCCTGCTCGGCGGCCTCCTGCTCGGCGGCCTCCTGCGCCGCGGCGGCGATGCGGGCCTCCCACACCTCCTGGCGCTCGACCATCGACGGCCTCGTGGGCCGGCCGACCTCGAGGCCCTCGAGCGCGGGCATGCAGTAGCGCGCGAACATCTCCAGCGAACGGCCCATCGTGTCGGTCGTGCCCCAGTCGCGGGAGTTGAGCACGAGCGTCCCGAAGCCGCCGAGGCGCTCGTAGAGCTCCTTGACGCGCGCGACGACGTCGTCGGGGGAGCCGACGAGCCACCAGCCGTGGTCGATCATCCAGTCGAGCGTCAGCTCGCTGTCGTCCATCGCCTCGTCGAGCTTCATGAGCGGGCCGAGCCCGAGCGAGATGAGGTAGTCGTAGGACTTCTTGACGCCTGCGCGGATCTGCCGGACGGCGTCCTCGCGGTCCTCGGCGACGAAGCACTCGCGGACGAGTCGCCAGGAGCGCCGGGCCTCGACCGGGTCGCGCCCGGCGGCCCGAGCGCTCGCCTCGAGCGCCGCGGCGTGGCCCTCGAGGTCCACGAAGCTCGGGTTGTTGTCGAACTTCGGGGGCGTGAAGTGCACGCTGAGCGCGCCCCACCCGTGCGTGCCGGCGAGCTCGAAGCTGCTCGACCCGGTGAGACCGGCCAGCGCGAACTCGGGGCGGCGGCCCTTGTACGGGCGGACCTGGATCTCGCGGTCCTGCCCCTGCCAGAACTGCCCCGCGTAGCTGATCGGCTCGCGGGCGTCGGTGAGGCGCTGAATGATCTCGAGCGACTCGCGCATCCTCGGGCGCATCACCTCGCCGTCCATGTTGTGCAGCGCCCAGTCGGTGGGCAGGCCCCCGGCGCCGAAGCCGTAGATGAGGCGCCCGTGGGTGAGGTGGTCGAGGAAGGCCATCCGCTCGGCGACCTGGAAGGGGTCGTGGTAGGGCAGGTTGATGACGCCGGTCGCGAGCTTGATGCGATGGGTCAGCGCCGAGGCCTTGGCGATCATGTACTCGGGGACGGGCACGTTCTCGTACCAGCCGGAGTGGTGCTCGCCGATCCAGTACTCGTCGAAGCCGAGCTTCTCGGCCAGGACCATCTCGTCGATGTCCCGCTGGAACGACAGCGTCTGCTGGTCCCACGGGAAATGCTCCGGCATGGTGAAGACGCCGAATCTCATGCTGCTCTCCTCTCTCGGGGGCGGTTGTACCGAACGGTACGGAAGTTGACGCGCCGCGCCTAGACCAGTCCCTCTTGGACGGCGACGTCCCAGTACGAGAAGAGGCCCCGCACGTGCGTGCCTCCGTCGACGGGGATCGTCACGCCGGTGATGCGACCCGACAGGTCGCTCAAGAGGAACGCGGCGGCGTCGGCGATGTCCTGCGGCTCGCCGTGGCGGGGCTCCTTGCCGATGACGACGCGGGCGAGGAACTCCTCGCCCATGCGCCCGATCGTGAAGCCCTCGCTCAGCGGGGTGCGCGTCGTTCCGGGCGCGATCGCGTTGACGCGGATGCCGTGGCGCCCGAGCTCGCCGGCGCAGACCTTGGTGAACTGCGACACCCCGGCCTTCGCGGCGCAGTAGTGCCCGAGGCCGTCCGTCGCGTCGATCGCGTTGAGCGACGAGATGTTGACGATCGCCCCCTCCACGCCGGCGTCGATCGCCTGCCGCGCGTAGGCCCGGGTGCACAGGAAGGTGCCCTTCATGCACGAGTCGACGATGAGATCCCAGTCCTCCTCGGTCATGTCGACGACGGGCGCCATCGCCGCGGTGCCGGCGTTGTTGACGAGCATGTCCACGGGGCCGAACCGGTCGTGCGCGAGCGCGAACGCCGCCTCGACGTCGTCCGCGATCGCCACCGAGCCGACGGAGAAGGCGAGCCGGGCGCCGCCGTCCGACGGCTCGGCCAGCTCGTCCTGCGCGGCGGTCGCGTGCGCGGGCTCGATCTCCAGCACGGTCACCGTCGCGCCGCGGCGCAGCAGGTCGGCGGTGATCGCCTTCCCGATGCCGCGTCCTCCACCGGTCACCAGCGCGTTGCGTCCCACGAGCTTCATCGGTTCCGTCCTCCTCGATGTGGTCCCGGCGACTGTACGGGTGCACCGGCGACCGTCCCGGAGGCCGTTTGGAGTTCTCCACGACCTCACCGTGCGCAACCGGTCGCGCACGGCCGAGGAGCCGGGGTACGGTCGTCGTGCAGCTGCCGTCCGAGAGAGGAGAGGTGATGGCCGTGGGATCGCTCGCTGAGAGCCCCGTGCGGTTCGGGCTCTGGTACGACTTCCGCAACCCCGCGCAGTGGGCGCGCCCGTTCGAGTCGTTCTACAGAGAGTCGCTGGATCAGATCGCCTGGGCCGAGGAGCTCGGGTACCGCTCGGTCTGGCTGACCGAGCACCATTTCGTCGACGACGGGTACACGCCGTCGCCGCTCGTCATCGCCGCCGCGATCGCCGAGCGGACGACCGAGATGCGCATGAGCACGAGCCTCATGCTGCTCCCCCTGCACGACCCGATCCGGCTCGCCGAGGACGCGGCGACGCTGTCGATCCTCAGCGGCGGGCGGTTCGACCTCGGCGTCGGCATCGGCTACCGCCAGATCGAGTTCGACACCTTCGGCCGGAAGGTCTCGCACCGCCCGAGCCTCATGGAGGAGGGCTGCGAGATCCTGCGCCGCGCCTGGAGCGGGGAGAGCCTCGAGATGGAGGGCAAGCGGTTCCGCTACCCCGACGTCACCGTGGCCCCCGTCCCCGAGCACCGCCCGAAGCTGCTCATCGGCGCCATGCAGGGCGCCGCCATCGAGCGGGCCGCGCGCCTGGGCGACGGGTTCCTCAGCACCCAGAACGCGCACCAGCCGGAGTACCTCGAGGCCCTCGAGCGGCTGGGCAAGGACCCTGCGCAGGCGGCCATCCACGCCGGGCAGTGGGTCATCATCGACGAGGACCCCGAGGCCACGTGGGCCCGCATCGGCGAGCACGCTCTCTACCAGATCAACGAGTACATCGGCTGGGGCGCGTTCGGCCCGCCGGACGAGACCCCGCGCTTCCCCGATGCCGACGCCCTCGTCGCCGGCGGAGCCTTCCAGCTCTGGGACGGCCCGACGGCGGTCCGCGAGCTCGTCACGCTCCTGCGCGAGCGCCCGCAGATCAAGGACGTGTACTTCTGGGCCCAGCTCCCCGGCGAGCCCGTGGAGAGCGGGTCGGCCCGGATGGAGTACTTCATGCGCGAGGTCGCCCCGAAGGTCGTCGAGGAGCTGCGCGCTCCCGCCGCGACCTCATGAAGTTCGGCGTCTTCTTCGTCTGCGAGTCGCCCGACGACGACTTCAAGCGGGCATACGACGAGATGCTCGAGCAGATCGAGTACGCCGAGCACCTCGGGTTCGACACCGTGTGGCTCGCCGAGCACCACGGCTCGTCCTACGGGAGCATGCCCAGCGCGGCGGTCATGGGCGCGGCCGTCGCGCAGCGGACGAAGTTCATCCGCATCGGGATCGCGGTGAACATCCTGCCGTTCAACAACCCGGTGCGGATGGCGGAGGACTACGCGATGCTCGACGTCCTGTCGGGCGGGCGCCTCGACTACGGCGTCGGCCGCGGCTATCAGCCGCACGAGTTCGAGATGCTCGGCCTCGCCGATCGCCAGGCGGTGAGCCGGGACGTCTTCCAGGAGTCGCTGGAGGTCATCACCGGGCTGTGGACCGAGGACGAGTTCTCCTACGACGGGACCTACTACCAGATCCCGCACGCCCGGCTGCACCCGCGGCCGCTGCAGAAGCCGCACCCGCCGATCTACGTCGCGGCGATCAGCCCGGAGACCTTCGGGCTCGTCGCCGACAAGGGCTACAACCTGCTCGTCACCCCGACGCTCATGGCGCTGCCCGAGCTGAAGGCGTTCGTCGTGGACGCCAAGCGGCGGCTCGTCGAGCACGGGCGCGACCCGCGGTCCATCGAGTTCCCGATGAACTGGCAGGTGCACCTCGCCGAGACCGAGCAGCTCGCGAAGGACCGCACGCGCGACGCGTTCGGCTGGTACTTCGACAAGGTGATGGACCTCGTGCCCCACGGGGCGAAGGTCCCGCGCACCTACGAGGCCTACGCCGAGATGGCGGCCGCCTACGAGCAGGCCGGCGGCTTCCCGATCGAGCAGCTGCAGGAGATGGGCGTCGTCGTCCTCGGGGACGCCGAGACCGCGGTCCGGCGGATCGAGGAGGTCCGCGACGACGCCGGGATCAACCGCATCAGCTGCTGGTTCCGGATCGGCGGGCTCGAGCACCGCAAGGTCATGGACTCGATGGACATCTTCGCCCGCGAGGTCATGCCGCGCTTCAGCGAGCGCGCCCCGTTCCCCGCGACGGCGCTGCCCGCGCCGCACACCGCGTAGACGACCACCCACCAGGAGGAGGCACGACATGGCACGACTCGACGTCGACGCCGGACGCAGCATCTACTACGAGCACCACCGGGGCGGCGGCCCGCCCGTGGTCCTCGTCCACGGCTGGGGCATGACCGGCCGCATCTGGGACCTCACGCTCCCGATCCTGCTCGAGGCGGGGCACGAGGTCGTCGTCATGGACCACCGCTGCTGCGGGCGGTCCGACAAGGACTTCGACGACGTGACGACGAAGGCGAACGCGGCCGACGTCGCGCGGCTCGTCGAGCACACCGGCGTCCGCCGCCCGGTCCTGCTCGGCTGGTCCTTCGGTGCGGCGGTCGTCGCCGAGGCGGCCGGGACGCTCGGCGACCGGATCGGCGGCCTCGTGCTCGTCGGCCCGCCGACCCCGCGCTACACGCAGGCCGACGGCTTCCCCCACGGCGGGACCGCCGAGGTGATGGAGCAGACCCTCACCGCGCTGCGCGACACGCGGCCGGAGTTCCTGCACGGGCTCACCGAGGGGGTCTGCCACCAGCCCCAGGGCGCCGCGACCATCGAGTGGATGTGGCAGATGTTCATGGAGACGAGCCCCCGCGCCGACGGCGGCCTCGCCGACCTCGGGACGATCGACCACCGGGAGCTCCTCCCGACGATCAAGGTCCCTGCGCTCATCTGCAAGGGCGCGCACGACGCGGTCGTCGATCCGGCGATCGCGGACGTCTGCGCGGACCTCCTCCCCGCCGGGCGCCTCGTCGAGTTCGGCGAGTCCGGGCACGCGCCGTTCCTCGAGGAGCGTGAGCGCTTCAACAAGGAGCTCCTCGACTTCGTCGCCGCCGCCAGCGGCGCGCCGGCCGGCAACGGCTCGGTGACGGTCGGGTCCTGACCCTCCCCTCGCGCCCCCTTCGCTGACGAGACTCACTCCTGTCGTGAGTCTCGTCAGCCGGGGCGCGTGTCGAGGAGCGCCGCCGCGACGTGCTCGCCGAGCTCGTGCGGCGCGAGGCGCCCCTGGGGGTCGTACCAGCGGTAGGCCCAGTTCGCCGCTCCCAGGACCGTGTTGACGTAGAGCCGCGCGGGGACGGTGAGGTCGAGCGCGCCCTCGTCGACCGCCCTCTCGACGATCGCGAGGACGGCGTCGTCGTACGCCCGGCGGGCGTCGAGCACGCGCGTGAGCTCGGGGGCCGGCAGGTGGTTCTCCTCCTGGAAGAACACGGTGAGCAGCGCCTGGTTCTCGCACGTGTACGCCACGCGCTGGACGATCACCGCGCGGAGGGCGTCGATCGCCGCGCCGCCCGCCGCCTCGATCTCCCGGACGGCGGCCGTGTTGTCGAGGAGCACTTCGGAGTAGAGCTCGGAGAGGACCTGCTCCTTGTTCGAGACGTAGTGGTAGAGCGCCGGCTTGGAGAGGCCGACGCTCCGGGCGAGGTCGTTCATCGACGTCGCCCGATAGCCGCGCTCGGCGTAGAGGGCCGCTGCGGTGGCGAGGACCTCCTGCCTGCGCGCGAGGTGCCTGTCGTCGGTCTCGGTGGGCATCGTCGGCATTCTATGTATATGGTTCGTCCGACCGGTCGGTCGAAATAAGGAAATGACGACGATGTTCGAGTTGGACGACGATCACCGCGCCTTCCGCGACGTCTGCGAGGCGTTCGCCGAGCGCGAGGTGCTGCCCTTGGTGGAGAAGGCGGAAGAGGAGGGCTTCCCCCGCGCGCTGTGGGCGAAGCTCGCGGAGGCGGACCTGCTCGGGATCGCGCATCCCGAGGAGCACGGCGGCGCCGGGGGCGGCGCGCTCGCGCTGACGCTCCTGTCCGAGGCGCTCGGCAAGACCTCGGGAGGTCTCGCCGTCACGCCGCTGGTGCACGCGTACATGGCGGCGCCGCACGTCGCCCGCTTCGGCACGCCCGACCAGCAGGCGAGGTTCCTCGCGCCGATGATCCGCGGCGAGAAGATCGTCGCGATCGCGGTGACCGAGCCAGGCGCCGGCTCGGACGTCGCCGGCATGACGACGAAGGCGATGAGGGCCGACGGCGGGTGGCGGCTCACCGGGACGAAGATGTTCATCACGAACGCGGGCTTCGCCGACGTGCTCGTCGTCGGCGCTCGCACGGACCCCGAGTCACGCCACTCCGGCATCACGACCTTCATCGTCGACGCCGACGCTCCGGGGGTCACGCTCGGCGAGCCGCTGCGCAAGATGGGCTGGCACGCCTCGGACACGCGCGAGGTCGTCCTCGACGACGTCGCCGTCGCCGACGACCGGCTGCTCGGCGCCGAGGGCCGCGGCTTCCAGCAGATCATGGAGGCCTTCCAGGTCGAGCGTCTCATCCTCGCCGGGATGTCGCTCGGACTCGCCCAGGCGTGCCTCGACGACGCGATCGAGCACGCCCGGGAGCGCAAGGCGTTCGGCCAGTCGATCGGTCGCTACCAGGCGATCAGCCACAAGCTCGGTGAGATGTCGACCGCGATCGCCGCCGCCCGCGCGCTCTCCTACCAGGCGGCGGCGCGCTGCGACGCCGGGCATCCCGAGGCCGCGACCGGCGTGGCGCAGGCGAAGCTCTTCGCGGCGCGCATGGCGAACGACGTCGCCGACGACGCCGTCCAGATCTTCGGCGGCTACGGGTTCATCGAGGAGACCCGCGTCGCGATGCACTACCGCGACGCGCGCATCCTGCGGATCGGCGGCGGGACCGACGAGGTCCAGCTCGAGATCCTCGCGAAGAGGATGGGACTGTGAGCGCCGCCGCGAGCGAGAGGCTCGCCGACCTGCGCGACAAGGCCCTCGAGCCCCGTGAGCCCAAGGGCTCGAAGCTCGCGGTGAGGGACCGCCTCGCGCTCCTCCTCGATCCCGGCTCGTTCCGCGAGGACGGCCTGCTCGCCTCGATGTGCGCCGAGCAGCTGCCCGCCGAGGGCGTCATCACGGGCACGGGCACGGTCGGCGGCCGCCGGGTGGCGATCATCGCCCACGACCCCGCGGTGAAGGCCGGCTCCTGGGGACGGCGGACCGTCGAGAAGCAGATCCGGATCCTCGAGCTCGCCGACCGCGACCGGCTGCCGGTCTTCTACCTCGTCGACTCGGCGGGCGGACGGCTCACCGAGGCGGTCGGGTTCCACCCCGGCCATCGCGGCGGGGCGAGGATCTTCCACCTGCAGGTGCGGCTCTCCGGCCGCGTTCCCCAGATCTGCCTCCTCTTCGGGCCCTCGGCCGCCGGCGGCGCCTACATGCCCGCGTTCTGCGACTGGGTCGGGATGGTCGAGGGGAACGCCTCGATGTTCCTCGCGTCGCCGCGCATCGCCGAGGTCTCGATCGGCGAGAAGGTGACGCTCGAGGAGATGGGCGGCGCGCGGATGCACTGCACGGTCTCCGGCTGCGGCGACGAGCTCTTCGACGACGAGCCGTCCGCGATCGCCGGGGCGCGCGCGGTCTTCGACTGCCTCCCCTCCCACTACGACGAGCGCCCGGAGAGGCTCGCCTCCGCGGCCCCGGCGTCCGAGGACTGGGACGGCGTCCTGCCGGAGAACGTCCGCAGCGGCTACGACGTCCGCGAGGTCATCCGGCGCGTCGCGGACGCCGACACGTTCGTGGAGATCAAGGCGCGCTGGGCGAAGGAGATCGTCTGCGGGTTCGCGCGCATCGAGGGCCGCTCGGTCGGCGTCGTCGCGAACCAGCCGAAGGTCCGCGGCGGCGTGGTCGACGTCGACTCGGCCGACAAGGCGGCGCGGTTCATCACGCTCTGCGACGCGTTCAACGTCCCGCTCGTCTTCCTCGCCGACATCCCCGGGTTCATGATCGGCTCGGCGGTCGAGCGGGCGGGGATCATCCGCCACGGCGCCAAGATGATCAGCGCGATGTCCTCCGCCGAGGTCCCGCGCTTCTGCGTCGTCCTGCGCAAGGCCTTCGCCGCCGGGTACTACGCGATGAGCTGCCCCGGCTTCGAGCCGCGGGCGACGATCGCGGTCGCCGGCGCGCAGATCGGCGCCATGGCCGGAGAGGCGGCGGTGAACGCCGTGTGGGCGAACACGATCGCCGAGATCTCCGACCCGGAGGAGCGCGAGGCGTTCATCTCCGAGCGCCGGGCGAAGCTCGACGAGGAGCTCGACTCGCTCGGGCTCGCCTCGGAGCTGCTCGTCGAGGCGGTCGTCGAGCTGTCCGAGGTGCGCGAGGAGCTCGCGAGCCGGCTCGACGCGGCCGAGGGCTGGACCCGCCGCCCCGCCGGCCGGCATCACGGCGCGTTCCCGGTGTGAGCGGCAACTTCCACCAGCAGTTCATGCGCTGACGGCGCGCGCCAGAACGCCTCTTTGCATATGGACGGCCAACGATGGCCGTCGATATGCAAAGTGCGGGGGAGCGGGGCGCCTGGCTAGGGGGCGTAGGACTCGGACTTCACCTGAGGGAAGCGCGTCACCGCGCCGCCCCAGGGGTACGGGTCCTGGACGTGGCAGGCCGGTGCGGCTGGGGTCCCGCCGGCCGGGCGCTCGCCGCCGACGTGCTTGCAGTCGAAGGAGGGCAGGACACCCTTCTCGCCGATCTCGGAACCGACGACGCCGAGCGGGTTGAGGTAGGCGTTGCCGCGGTTGCTCCGGAGGCGGTTCGTGTGGATCGAGATGGTCTCGACGCCGGTCGGCCCGAACTGGCGGAGGTAGTGGCCCGGCGCTCCGGGGACCTGGCTGCGGGTCTTCGCCCCGGTCGCGACGCCGAGGTTGCCGAACATGTCGACGAGCGTGTACTGGTGCTCGGCGACCCACCCGAGGATCGGGTTGAGCTCCTGGAGCCAGGGGCCGAGCTCGGCGAGGAACGGCTGGAGGCCGTCGAGGACCTCGCCGGTGGCCGGCAGCGACTCGCGCGAGATGTCGATGAGCGGGTCGAGGTTCGTGAAGAGCGACCGCAGGTCGGGGCCGAGGTCGCCGACCGCGTCGAGGGTCGGCGCGAGGTCGTCCATCGCGACGCGCAGGTCGGCGACGACCGGCTGCGCGCTGCGCGAGAACCCGTCGAGGCGGCGGAAGGTCGCGCGCGACTCGTCGAGGAACGTCGGGAAGATGCGGAAGGTCTCGGCGAACGCCTCGCGCTCGCGCCGGATCGAGGAGAAGACCGTGTCGGTGTTCTCGACGACGCGCCGCAGCTGGTCCTCGCGCCGGGTGAGCGACTCGAACACGACCCCGGTGTTGCGGACGAGACCGCGCACGGCCGCGCTCTGCTCGTCGAGGACGTCGAGGAGGTCGCCGCCGGACTCGATGAAGCCGGGCAGGTTGCCGAACGCGCCGTTGAGATCCTCGCCGCGCCCCTTCACGCCCTCCGCGAGGGACTGCTGCCAGGTGCGGAACGCGTCCCGGGTGAACGGGTCGAGCGTGTCGAGGATCTCGTCGAGCTCGACCGTCTCGGCGACGTTGCGCGCGTCGAGCGTCCCGTCCTCGGGGACCGGCGCCGCGTCCGGCGAGCCCGACGTCATCGCGACGTAGGTCTCGCCGAGGAGCGTCTTCTGCCGCAGGATCGCCTTCGCGTCCGAAGCGATCGGGGCGTACTTCGGGTCGAGCTCGATCGTCGCGACGGTCGCGTTGCCGTCGGCGGAGCGGCGCTTCTCGCGGACCTTGCCGACCGCGACGCCGGCGATCCGGACGTCCGCCTCGACGGCGAGCTGCGTCGCCTCGGGGAACGCGACCTCGAACCGGTAGCCCTTCGGCTTCAGGGGCGTCGGCCCGCCGAAGCTCACCCAGAGGAAGAGGAGGAGGCCGAAGCAGGACAGCGCGAAGAGCACCATCGTGAGGAGCCGGCCGGGCGTGGGGGCCTGCTTGACCATCTAGCGGCTCCCCTCCGTCGCGGACTCCGCACCCGAGGCCTCGCGCGCCTTCGCGGCCTTGCGCTCCGACGCGCGGAGCTCCGCGCGGACCTTCTTGCGTCGGGCGGCCTGCCCGCTGTCGCCGCAGATCGCCGGGTCGGTGAGGACTCCGGTGAGGCCGAGCAGGAACTCGGTCTCCGGGAGGCTCGCGACCGACGCCTCCAGGACGTTGCAGGTCCCGGCGAGGGTGATGTTGCGCAGCGGGCCGTGCGCGTCGGCCGCCGAGAAGAGGTTGACCGACTGGTGCCCGAGCCAGGCGAGCGCGAACGCGTAGCCCTCGTCGCGGCCGGCCTTCGACGGCTCCTCCCGGCCGTTCGGGTTGTGGCCGAGCATGTTGAAGAACCGGTTGAGGACCGCGAGCGAGCGCTTCAGCTGGGGCTCGCTCTCGACGACGTCGTCGGCCGCGGGAAGGAGCTCGCGCAGCAGCGGGCGCGCCTCGCGCACGAACGGCCGCACGTCCTCGGCGAGCTGCGGGGCGGCCTCGAGCGCGAACGGCCGGACGCGGTCGTTCGCGCGCCGCAGGGCGCCGGCGACCGGGCGCAGCTCGTCGGCGGCCGGACGCAGCACCCGGGCCATCGCCTCGACCCGCTCGAGCGAGTCGCGGGTCTCGGTGAGCGCGCCGGGCAGCTCACGGACCGTCCCCTCCACGCCGTCGCGCTCGGCGGCGAGGGCGCGGAAGACGCGCTCGCTCGTCGAGACGAGCTCGGTGAGGTCGTCCGGGTTCTCGGCGAGCTTCGTGTTGAGCCGCTGGAGCGAGTTGACGAGGCGGCTCAGCTCGACGCGGCGCTTCTTCACCTCGGAGGAGACGCGCGCGATGTCGCGGTGCGTCGGCTCGAACCGCCGCAGCACCTCGCGGAGGTCGTCCGCGTTGCCGTCGAGGCCCTTCCCCGCCCCGTCGAGCAGGAGGCGCAGGTAGTCGCGGGTGTCGCCGTCGAGCGACGCGAGGATCTCGTCAGGGTTGACGTCGGGCAGCGTCGACCCGATCGGCAGCGTGTGCCCCTCGTCGACGACCGGCGCCGACGGCGAGCCCGGATCGAGCTCGATGAACATGTCCTTGAGGCCCGTCTTGGGACGCAGCAGCGCGCTCGCGTCGGCGCGGACGAGATCGTCGTACTCGCGGTCGAGCTGCATCGTCACGACGGCGCGGCCGTCGACGAGGTCGACGTCGGAGATGTCGCCGACGCGGATCCCCGCGACCCGGACGGTCTGGCCCTGGCCCGGTGTCACCGCCTGAGCGGTGGAGAACTCGGCCTTCACCTCGAACGGCGTGTCTTCGATGAGCGGGAACCGCAGGCGCTGCTTGTCGAGGATGTAGTTCCCGACGATCGTCGCGACGACGAAGAGCGCGAGGACGGCGACGAGGTCGCCGCGCCGCTTCTTGATGGCGCGGATCACTCGCCCACCGCCTTGCGGATCCGGGCGGCCTGCGCCGCGCGCTGCGCCCGCGCCTGCGCGCCGATGGCGCGGGCCTTCTCGGCGGTGAGCGGCTTCGTGCTCACCCGCAGGACGTCCTCGAGCCCCTCGAGCTTCAGCTGGTCGCGGAGCCACCCGATCGCGGACCCCTGCGCCTTGCGCAGACGCTCGGTGTAGCGCTCGTCGCCGGTCTTCACGCGGATCGCCGCCGGCGGGTCGCCGGGGATCGAGCGGAGATCCGGCGCCTCCTGCGTCTCGCAGGGGACGTCGGGACGGAAGGGCGGCTCGGTCGGGTCGGCCGGAGGGTTGACGCCGGAGAGCGGCGCGCTCGTGAGGAGGAACCGGCCGGCGCCGAGCGAGTACGCGAAGTTCGCCCCGCCCTTCGCGGTCGTCTTGATGTACTGGCTGTTGCCGTCGAACGAGCGGCTCTCGCCGGCGATCCCCGGCAGCCACTTCACGCCCTCCTTGAAGACCGGGCCGCTCGCCGGGAAGTTCGGGTCCTCGATCGTCGAGTTGGACGTCGGCTGGATGACCGCGAGCTGGCAGCTCGAGAGCAGTCGCGCCTCCTCCTGGAGCGGCAGCCCGCCGACGTTGAGCTCGACGAGATCCGGCACGACGGCCCGGAGGTCCTTCGCGAGCCCGCCGAGCTCGGCGGCGCGGAAGAGCCCGCGCGCCTCGCGGGCGAACGGGAGCGTCGCGTCGAGTGACGGCCCGGCCGAGCGCACGGCGGGCCGCAGGTCGTTCGCGAGCCGCTCCAGCGGCGGCAGCGCCCCGTCGAGCTCGCCGAGCGCGCGGCGGCCGACGGCGAGCGTGTCGTCGAGGACGCCGACGGCGGTGCGGAGGTTCGCCTGCTCGGCCTGGAAGGCCCCGGCGGTCGTCGCGAAGCTCGTGATGAGGCTCTTCAGGGCCTCGCGGTCGCTGTCGAGCGCCGCGGCGACGACACCGGCTCCCGCGACGTAGCGCGAGAGGTCGCGGTCCTCGATGCCGAGCGTCGCCTCGGAGACGATCGCGCCGTCGCGGTAGGCGGGCTCCCAGAACGGGATCGAGCGGTTGAAGCCCTCGGCCCCGGAGCCGCGCAGCGCGGACCCGTACTCCTCGAGGACGACCTGGAGGTCCTCGCGGGTGTCGGTCTGCAGCGCCTCGAGCACCTGGCCGAGCTGCACCGGCGCCGCGGTCTGGTTGACGGGGATCGTGTCGCCGTCGCCCAGCTCGGGCGCGCTCGGCGACCCCGGCTGCACGTCGACGAAGAAGTTGCCCTCGAGGAAGATGCGGGGGCGCACCTTCACCTCGGCGTCGGAGTGGATCGGCAGGCCCGCCTCGTCGATCTTCATCGTCACGAGCGCGCCGTTCGTCTCGCCCGGCAGCCGCTCGACCCCGGTCACCTCGCCGACGGTCACGCCGGCGATCCGCACGGGCGACTTCGGCTTCACGTTGCCCGCGTCGCGGAACGCCGCCTTCAGCTCGAACGGGTTCGCGAACGGGTTCGACTTCGTGAAGCCGAGGTAGGTGCCCACGACGAGGACGAGGAGCGTGAACGCTCCGACGGTGAACGCGCTCGCGGAGCGACGGCTGCGGCGCCTCATGGGTCGAGCCCCTCCGGGAGCTTCGGCCCCAGCTGCGGGGCCCGCGTGAAGGTCTGGCCCGGCAGGACGCGCGGGCGCCCCTTGGACGTCGGCCCCTGCACGCCGGGGGTGTGCGGGTCGACGGCGATGTTCAGCGACGGATCGGCGAGCTTCGCGACGCGCTGCGGGTAGCCGCGCTGGCCGGCCTCGCAGTCGGCCTGGCCGTCGTCGGTGACCGCCGCGCCGTACGCGTTCGTGTGGAGGTTGACGGGCGACCCGCTGAGGACCGGCTCGCCGTTCGACGGCCTCGGCGCGCCGATCGAGCCGATGCTCGGCGAGGTCGGGTCCGCGTTGCGCGGCGGCTGGTTGAGGAGCGTGCGCTGCGACGTGCCGGTCGGGTCGGGCTCGGTGAGGTGCTCGGAGACGTGCGTCCACGCGTAGTTGAAGGCGTTGCAGACCGTGATGTAGGGGCCGACGAACCGCAGCGTCGGGTTGAGGATCCCCACGGTGCGGTCGAGGCCGCGCAGCGACACCGTCGTCACCGGGTCGACGGTGAGCTCGCGCAGATCGGTGAGGACGTTCCCGAGGTCGCGGTTGAGCTGGGGGACGCGCCGCTGGACGCGCGTCCCGGTCTCGAGCGCCGGGATGATCCGCGGGAGGTTGCGCGGCAGCCGGGTCGCGACGTCCTCGAGCGAGCCGCTGAACGCTGCGAAGTCGCGGAGGAACGGACGCTGCGCACGCAGCGACGTGATGCCGTCCTCGAGCGTCGGGACCGACTTCTCGATCGTCGATCGCAGCGCCTCCTCGTCGCGCGACCACGCCTCGAAGACGTCGGCCCCCGCCCCGAAGGACCGGGCGTAGCGGTCGGCGACCGGCGCGACGACGCGCGCGGCGTCGCCGAGCTCGCGGAAGAAGCGGCGGAGGTTCGTGTCGTCGTCGGCGAGGAGGCGCGCGACCGGCTCGAGGTCCTCGAGAAGCGGGGGCAGGCCCGCGATCGCCTCGTTGATCCCGGTGCCGCGGCGGGCGAACGCGTCGCCGAAGCCCTCGAGGTTCGTCCGCGACGCCCGACGCGTCGGCGCGTCGAAGGTGGAGTAGAGCTCGTCGAGCTCGACGGGGAAACGCGCCTGGTCGGGCGGCAGCGTCCCGCCGTCGGGAAGGGTCTCGGCCGACGTCCCCCGCGTGAGCTCGACGTACTTGAGGCCCAGCACCGAGCGCGGCCGGAGGTCGATCCTGGAGTCGGCCGGGACGTCGCCGGCGTCGCGGTCGAGCTTGAGCGTGATCTCCGCGCCGCTGCTGCCGTCGGGCAGCCGGATCGGGCGCATCTCGCTCACGATCCCGATGCGGAAGCCGCCCTCGCGGACCTCGTTGCCCGGCAGGAGGTTCGCCCCGTTCTCGACCTGGACGGTGAGCTGCGTCGTCGGGACGAACGGCAGCCCCTGGTTCGCGTTGTAGGCGAGGAAGACCGCGACCGTGATGATGAGGGTCGTCACCGCTCCGACGAGGACCGGGTTGGCGACGATGCTCGCGCGATGGCGTCGGTTCACCGGTCAGCCCCCCAGCAGGTAGTCGAGGAGGGGGCCGGAGCCGTCGCCGGACGGAGCGTCGCCGCGGCCGCCGCCGAGCGCGCCGCCGAGGGCGTCGAGGCCGGGCTGCAGGGACTCCGGGAGCAGGCCCTCGGGGACGAGGCCGTCGAGGACGTCCTCGAGGAAGCCGCCCTTCGACGGGGCGGGCGTCGCGGGCGCCCCGCCGGCGGGCGGCGTGGCCGGCGCGGTCGCCTCGGGCGTCGCCTCGGCCTCGGGAGAGGCAGATTCGTCCTTCGCGTCGCGCGTCGCGGCGGTCGGGGTCTCGGTGGGGTCGGGCGTCGTGATGCCGGGGAGGTTCGGGCCGAGCCACGCCGAGCAGCGCTCGAAGTCGGGGTCCGTCTTCGCGCGCTCGTCGTCCCAGTAGAAGGAGCAGTCGGCGTCGAGGAAGGCGGAGACCTTGAGCATGTGCCCGTCCCCGTCGTAGATGTTCGTCGCCTGCCCCTGGAAGTAGATGTAGCGCAGGAGCGCCTCGAGGCCGGTGTAGCCGCCGGTGCCGCGCGGGTTGCGAGGATCGTCCTCGACCGCGCGGGACGGGTCGTCGAGGTCCTCGAGCGTGAGCGTGAGGTTCTGCGACAGCTCGGGCAGGTCGTCGACGGCACGACCGAGGCGCCGGATCTGCGGGCGGGCGGACTCGACCGCCGGCCGGCCCTTGTCGGCCGCCTCGGCGAGCGTGCGGAACGCCGGCCGCGAGGCCTCGGAGAAGTCGCCGAGGACGTCGAGGAAGCGCGTGAGCCGGCCCGCCTCGCTGCGCAGTGCGGTGAGTGCGGGGCGCTGCCGGTCCGCGGCCTGGCCGAGGAGCCTCATCGTCGGGCGCAGCTCGGCGAGGAAGGTCGGGAGGCGGCGGAACTGGGCGCGGAGGTCCTGCTCGCGGGACGCGGCGACGGCGGCCGTGTCCCGCGCCTCGCGGAGGAACCGCGCGACCTCCTCACGGTCCTCGGCGAGCGCGGTGAGCACCGTGTCCGCGTCGCGGTTGAGGTCGCGGATCGTGCGCCGCTGCTCGGCGAGGATCGCGAGGACGCGGTCGGTCTCGCGCAGCGCCGGGACGGCCCGGCGGATCGTCTCGTCGAGGTCGTCGCCGCGCGCGGCGAGGCCGGCGCCGAGCTCGGAGAGGAGGATCGAGAGCCGCTCGCGGTACGGGCGGCGCAGGATGTTGTTGACGAGGTCGACCGGGACCGTCGAGGCGGTGCGCTCGACGGGGATCGTCGCCCCGGGCTCGAGCTCGGTCCGCTCCTCCCCCGCGCGGCAGTCGACGAAGTACTCGCCGATGAGCGACTGCGGCCGGGTCTCGCAGGTGGCGTCGCTGCGCAGCGAGCCGAACCCGTCCTCCGTGATCTCGATCTCGACCCGCGCGCGCATGTCGGACCGGTCGAGCTCCATCGAGCGGATCTGGCCGGCCCGCACGCCCGCGACCTTGACGTCGGCGCCTTCGATGAGCCCGAAGGCGTTGTCGAAGACGACCCAGTAGGTGCGGCCGTCGGCGTCATCGGAGGCACCCGTGCTGAGCGCCCACCCTCCGGCGAGGACGGTGACGGCGAGGACGGCTGTCAGCGCGCGCATCATCGGCCCGGTGGGATCTGGGTCGGGTCGCACTCGATCCCCGGCGGGACGAACGGGTTCGAGCCGTCCTCGGCGGGCCGCTCGATCGAGCCGGGGCAGCGGTTGCGCTGCCCGAGCGCGGCGGTCTGCTTGAAGAGGCCCTCGCGCAGCGCCTGCGGGATCGGCTGCAGGATGCCGTTGGCGAGCGCGAACGCGTTCACCGTGAGCGCGTTGCGGCTCGCGGAGCCGTTCGCGTCGTAGATGCCGGAGTGGCTGAAGTCGTCGAACCAGCCCGTGAGGTCGACGCTGTACGGGCGCAGGAACGCGAGGTGGGGGCGCGAGCCGGCGAGCGAGCGCGCGCCGGTCGGGAAGGTGCCGGGGCGCTCCTTCCCGTTGCGCACCGCCGTGCCGACGACCTGGTCGCGGAACGGGATCGTGGCCTCGCCGAGCTCGATGAGGTCGTTGCCCTCGCCCTTGCGGCGGACCGTCTGCGAGAGGTCGCGCACGACCGGACGGGCGTCGCGGGCGAACGGGCGCAGCTCCGCGAGGACCGCGCGCAGCTTCGGGGTGACGGGCCGCGACTCGTCGATGAGCGGGTCGAGGACGTCGAGCGTCGAGCGGAGGTTCGCGAACGTCGTGTTCGCACGGCGCATGAACGGCGGCAGCTCCCCGATCGCGCGCGACAGCGAGTCCTCCTCGGCGGCGATCGCGCCCGTGGTGTCCGCGAGGCCGTCGATGAGCGCGCTGAGGTCGTCGTCGCGGTCCGCGACGTCGGTGACGAGCCGGGAGCTGGCGAGGAGGAAGCGCTCGAGGAGCGGCTGGTCACGGCCGAGCTCGTCGAAGAGGCGGCGCGAGGCGACGAGCGACGGGTTGAGATAGCGCCAGCCCGCGCGGGCTTCCTCGCCGCGCCCCGCGTACTGACGGGCGCTGCCGCGGACGACGTCCTGCAGGCCCTTGCGCGCGTCTTCGTCGAAGAGGGCGAAGAGCTGGTCGAGGTCGACCGCCGACGTCGTCTCGCTCGACGGGATGACGCCGCCGTCGGGGATCGTGTCAGCCGGCGCCGCGGGGTTCTCGGCGGGGATGCGGAGATCGACGTAGCGGTTGACGATCCCCGAGAGGGACGCCGTGCGCAGCGTCGCCTTCGTCCCGGCGCGCAGGGGCGCGACGTCGTCGTCGAGCGCGAGCGTGAGCTCGGCCTCGCCCTCGTCGGTGAGCTCGATCGCCTCGACGCTGCCGACCGCGCGGCCGCCGCTCTGGACGAGGTTGCCCTCGACCATCTGGGTCGCGGCGGCGAACCGGACGTTCACCTCGTAGCGGTCCTCGCCGGTGACGATGACCGCGACGAGGACGACGACGAGCGCGAGCGCCGCGGCCACGGCCGCGCGCCCGGCCGTGCCGAGCCCTCCCCCTTCGTCGTCGTCCTCGTGGTTCACCGGAAGAATCCCCTTGCGGACACCCCCGGTTCGGGGGGAGTCGTCCCGCGCCGAGCAATCTACTCGGCCGCGCGGTCGTCGGCGCCGATCGCGCGATGAGGCGCGTCGCCGCTACGACGGCTTGGGTCCGGGGTCGATGTCGAAGCGGCGTCGGCTCCGCCGAGGACATGACCCGAGTATCGAGCGAAGATCTGACGGCCGGGTGAACTCCTCTGCCGCCCGGGGGATCGGCCCCCTCCGAGCGGATGGTGCCGCTCGGCAGCAGGCGCTACCGCGCGCGCGAGGTGCTCTACCGTCGCCCCATGGCGACGATCCAGGAACCGATCGCGAGCGGCCGCCGCGCGATCTTCGACGACGAGCACGAGGACTTCCGCGAGAGCGTCCGGCGGTTCCTCCGCAACGAGGCGACCCCCCACGTCGAGCGCTGGGAGCAGGAGGGGATCGTCGACCGCGAGGCCTTCACGAAGCTCGGCTCCAACGGCTTCCTCGCGATGCAGGCCCCCGAGGAGGCCGGCGGCGCCGGCGTCGCCGACGACTTCCGCTTCAACGTCGTCGTGAACGAGGAGTGCTGCTACGCCGGCCTCGGCGGCTACGGCCTCGGCGTCGCGCTCCACAACGACATCTGCCTCCCGTACTTCCTCGAGTACTGCAACGAGGAGCAGAAGGAGCGCTGGCTCCCCGGCATCGTCTCGGGCGAGCTCATCACGGCGGTCGCCATGAGCGAGCCGGGGATCGGGTCGGACCTCGGGAACATGTCCACGAAGGCGGTCCGCGACGGCGACCACTACGTCGTCAACGGCTCGAAGACCTTCATCACCAACGGCATCAACGCCGACCTCGTCATCACCGCGGTGAAGACCGACCCGGCGCAGCGGCACAAGGGCATCAGCCTCGTCGTCGTCGAGCGCGACACCCCCGGGTTCTCCCGCGGCCGCAACCTCGAGAAGATCGGCATGCACTCGCAGGACACCGCCGAGCTCTTCTTCGAGGACGCCCAGGTCCCCGTCGCCAACCGGCTCGCCGACGAGGGCAAGGGCTTCGGCTACCTCGTCGCGAACCTCGCGCAGGAGCGCCTGTCGATCGCCGTCGCGGGCGTCGCGTCGGCCGAGGCGGCCTTCCGCGCGACGCTCGAGTACGTGAAGGAGCGCGAGGCGTTCGGCCAGCCGATCGGCAGCTTCCAGAACTCGCGCTTCGTCCTCGCCGACGTCCGCACGGAGATCGACGTCGCCCAGGCGTTCGTCGACCAGTGCATCCTCGAGCTCAACCGCGGCACGCTCACCGTCGAGCGCGCCGCCGAGGCGAAGCTCCACTGCACCGAGCTGCAGGGCTCGGTGACCGACCGCTGCCTCCAGCTGTTCGGCGGCTACGGCTACATGACCGAGTACCCCATCGCCCGGATGTACGCGGACGCCCGCGTCACCCGCATCTACGGCGGCGCCAACGAGATCATGCGCGAGATCGTCGGCCGCGGGCTCGGCTTGTAGGACAAGGGAGAGAGACGCCCGCGGGCGTGGGGATTCCCCACGCCCGCTCGCGTCCCCGTGCTCTACCGTGCGGGACATGAGCACCGTCCAGCCCGCCCCCACCCGCCGCGCGATCTTCGACGACGAGCACGAGGACTTCCGCGAGAGCGTCCGCCGCTGGATCTCGAAGGAGGTCGCACCCCACTTCGACCAGTGGGAGAAGGACGAGATCGTCCCCCGTGAGGTCTTCGCCGCCGCAGGCGCCAACGGCTTCATCGGCACGCAGATCCCCGAGGAGTACGGCGGCGCGGGCGTCGACGACTTCCGCTTCAACGTCGTGCTCGCCGAGGAGTGCTTCCACGCCGGGCTCACCGGCTTCGGCGTCGGTCTCACCCTCCACAACGACGTCTGCCTCCCCTACTTCCTCGAGTACTGCAACGAGGAGCAGAAGCAGCGCTGGCTCCCCGGCATCGCCTCGGGCGAGCTCATCACCGCGATCGTCATGACCGAGCCCGGCACGGGCTCGGACCTCGCGAACATCAAGACGAAGGCGATCCGCGACGGCGACCACTACGTCGTCAACGGCTCGAAGACGTTCATCACGAACGGCATCAACGCCGACCTCGCGGTGACGGCGGTGAAGACCGACCCGTCCGAGAAGCACAAGGGCGTGAGCATGCTCATCATCGAGGGCGACACCCCGGGCTTCGAGCGCGGCCGCAACCTCGAGAAGGTCGGCATGCACTCGCAGGACACCGCCGAGCTCTTCTTCAACGACGCGCGCGTGCCGGTCGAGAACCTCCTCGTCGCCGAGGGCCACGGCTTCACGCAGATGATGCACAACCTCGCGCAGGAGCGGCTCTCGGTCGCGGTCGCGGGCGTCGCGTCCGCCGAGGCCGCGGTCCGCTTCACGGTCGAGTACGTGAAGGAGCGCGAGGCGTTCGGCCAGCCCATCGCGAAGTTCCAGAACACCCGCTTCCAGCTCGCGGAGTGCCGGACGGAGGTGGACGCCGCGCAGGCGTTCGTCGACCAGTGCACGATGGAGCTCGTCGAGGGCCGTCTCACGCCCGAGCGCGCCGCCGCGGCGAAGCTCCACTGCACCGAGGTGCAGGGGCGCGTCATCGACAAGTGCGTCCAGCTCCACGGCGGCTACGGCTACATGCTCGAGTACCCGATCGCGCGCCTCTACGCCGACGCTCGCGTGTCGCGGATCTACGCCGGCACGAACGAGATCATGAAGGAGATCATCGGGCGCTCGATGGTCTGAGCGAGGCGCGCCGCTCCTCCCGAGCGGCCCCCGCTGCGTGTGGCGTTCTGGCGACGCTCCGTGTCGCCACGACGCCACACGTCTCGGCATGAGGCGGCGTGCGGAGATCGGGCGACGCCCCGCGTCGCTCGATCTCCACACGCCGGTCGACGGCGCGGGCCGGACGGGCCGGCTGATCCACGGGCGCCTGGCGTCCGAACACTCAAGCGACCATGGACGTCGCGATCATCGGCAGCGGGATCAGCGGGCTCACCGCGGCCCACCACCTCCACCCGCACCACGACATCACGCTGTTCGAGGCGGGCTCGCGCCTCGGCGGCCACACGAACACCGTCACCGTGGAGACGGACGCCGGGACGTGGAACGTCGACACCGGCTTCATCGTCTGCAACGACAAGACGTACCCGAGCTTCCTCGCGATGATGGACGCGCTCGGCGTCGCCCGGCGCCGGACGCACATGGGCTTCTCGGTGAGCGCCGAGGGCGAGGACTTCGAGTACGCCGGCACGCCGCGCGGCCTCTTCTGCCAGCCGCGCAACGCGACGCGCCCGTCGTTCCTGCGCATGATCCGCGACCTGCTGCGCTTCAACCGCGAGCTCGGCGAGATCGTCGCGGACCCGGCCGACCCGCGCGGCGACCTCTCGCTCCTCGCGTTCCTGCGCGAGGGCGGCTACTCGGACCTCTTCCGCGACCGCCTCATGGTCCCCCAGGCGAGCGCCGTGTGGTCCGCGGATCCCGCCGCGCTCGACGCGTTCCCGATCCGGTTCATGGCGCGGTTCTTCCAGAACCACGGGATGCTCTCGTTCCGCGACCGCCCCACGTGGATGACGATCGAGGGCGGCTCCCGCGCCTACGTCGAGGCGCTCACCGCGCCGATGCGCGACCGCATCCGGCTCGGGACCCCGATCGAGCGCGTCGAGCGCTTCGACACCCACGTCGAGGTGACGCCGCGCGGCGGCGAGCCGGAGCGGTTCGACGAGGTCGTCCTCGCGTGCCACAGCGACGAGGCCCTCGCGATGCTCGCCGACCCGAGCGACGCCGAGCGCGAGATCCTCGGAGCGATCCCCTACCAGCGCAACGAGGCCGTCCTCCACACCGACGAGCGGCTCCTCCCCCGCCGCCGCGCCGCTCGGCAGGCGTGGAACTACCACGTCCTCCGGGAGCCGCGCGACCGCACGACCGTGACGTACTCGATGAACCACCTCCAGGGCCTCGAGGCGCCGCACGACTTCTGCGTCACGCTCAACCTCACCGACCGCATCCGCGAGGACCGGATCATCGAGGTCATCGAGTACGCCCACCCGGTCTTCACCCCGGAGGGCGTCGCCGCCCAGGCCCGCCACCGGGAGATCAACGGGGTCCGACGGACGCGCTACTGCGGCGCCTACTGGCGGTACGGGTTCCACGAGGACGGCGTCGTGAGCGCGCTCGCGGCGATCGAGGACATCGGCATCCGGGTACCTGCCGCGGCATGAGCGCGCGATCCGCGATCTACCGCGGCACCGTCCGCCACCGCCGGATGCGCCCGATCGAGCACGCGTTCCGCTACCCGGTCGGGATGCTCTACCTCGACCTGGACGAGCTCCCGGACGCACTCGACGTGAGCCCGCTGTGGTCGGCCCGCCGCCCCGCTCTCGGGCGCTTCCGCCGCGAGGACTTCCTCGGGGACCCCGCGACGCCGCTGCCGGACGCCGTCCGCGCGCTCGTCGCCGAGCAGACGGGTGCGCCTGCCCCGGCGGGCCCCGTCCGGCTCCTCACGTCGCCGCGGACGTTCGGCCGCGCCTTCAACCCGGTGAGCTTCTACTTCCTCTTCGACGAGGACGGCGAGACGCTGCGCGCCGTCGTCGCCGACGTGACGAACACGCCGTGGGGCGAGAGCCACGCCTACGTCGTCGAGGTCGACGGACCGGCGAGGGTCGTCGACGCCTCCCTCGACAAGGCCTTCCACGTGTCGCCGTTCATGGGCATGGAGCACCGCTACCGCTGGCGCCTCACGACGCCGGACGACACGCTCAGCATCCACATCGAGAGCGCCGACGACGACGGCCCGCTCTTCGACGCGACGCTCAACCTCCGCCGGCGCCCGCTCTCCGGCCGCGCGCTCTCCGCGCTCCTCCTGCGCTTCCCCTTCACCGCCTTGCGGACGCTCGGGCTCATCTACGCCAACGGCCTCCGTCTCAAGCTGAAGGGCGCCCCCTCCTTCCCCCACCCCGACCGGGCACGCGGTGCCCGAGGAGCGACGACATGAGCCTCACCCGCACCGTCCTGCAGCGTCTGCTCGGCACGTGGGTCCGCGACGGTGAGATCACCGTCGTCGACCCGCTCGGCCGGTTCGTCATCGGCGACCCGGGCGGCCGCGACGGGACGGAGCCGCTCCGAGCGACGGTGACGATCCGCGACCTCCGCGCCTACGGCGCGCTCCTGCGCGGCTCGATCGGCCTCGCCGAGAGCTACCGCGACGGCTGGTGGGAAGCCGACGACCTCGTCGCCGTCGTGCGGATCGCCGCGCGCAACATCCACCGCGGCGACGCCTATCGCCGGCGGCTGCGCCCGGTCCTCGCGCCGGTCCAGGGCGTCGCGGCGTCGATCCGCCGCAACACGATCGAGCGCTCGAAGCGGCAGATCGCGGCGCACTACGACCTCGGCAACGACCTCTACGGGCTCATGCTCGACGAGACGATGATGTACTCCTCGGCGATCTTCCCGACGGCGCAGAGCTCGCTCCACGAGGCGCAGATCCACAAGCTCGACCGCATCTGCGACAAGCTCGCGCTCTCCGAGGACGACCACCTCCTCGAGATCGGGACGGGCTGGGGCGGCCTCGCGATCCACGCCGCGCGCCGCAGCGGCTGCCGCGTCACGACGACGACGATCTCGCGCGAGCAGCACGCCCTCGCGGTCGAGCGCGTCCGCGCCGCGGGTCTCGACGACCGCATCGAGGTCCTCCTCAAGGACTACCGCGCGCTCACGGGCCGCTACGACAAGCTCGTCAGCGTCGAGATGATCGAGGCGGTCGGCTGGCGGGACTTCCCGACGTTCTTCCGCACGTGCTCCTCGCTGCTGCACGACGACGGCGTCATGCTGCTGCAGGCGATCACCATCGACGATCGCGCCTACGACGTCGAGAAGGCGTCGAAGAGCTTCATCAACCGGCTCATCTTCCCCGGCGGCTGCCTCCCGTCGCAGAAGGAGATCCAGCGCTGCGTCGCCTCGTACACGGACATGCGGAGCGTCCAGCTCGAGGACATCACGCCGCACTACGTCCGCACGCTCGCCGAGTGGCACCAGCGCTTCCGCGCCGCTGCGGACGTCCTCGAGGCCGCGGGGTACGACGAGCGGTTCCGGCGGATCTGGTCGCTCTACCTCGCCTACTGCGAGGGCGGCTTCGCCGAGCGGCGCATCCAGGACGTCCAGGTCCTCCTCGCCAAGCCGCGCTTCCGCGCCGAGACCTCGCTCGCGGAGCCCGTCGCCGACCCGGCGGTGACGCGCCTGCCGGTGCGCGACCACGACGCCGAGCGCGACGCGGCGGTCGCGTGAGGCTCGCCCACGACCGCACGGGCGGCGGCGCGCCGCTCCTGCTCGTCCACGGGCTCGGTGGGGAGCGTCACGTGTGGCGTCCCGTCGTCGAGCGGCTCGCGGGACACCGCGACGTCATCGCCGTCGACCTCCCGGGCTTCGGGGACTCGGACCCGCTGCCCGACGGCGTCGAGCCCACGCCATCGGCGATCGCCGCCGCGATCGCGGACTTCCTGCGGAGCATCGGCGTCGAGCGGCCGCACGTCGCGGGAAACTCGCTCGGCGGCTGGATCGCCCTCGAGCTGGCGAAGCGCGACGCGGTCGCCTCGGTGACCGGGCTCTGCACCGCCGGCCTGTGGCACGGGCCGCTCGCGCCGAAGCCGTTCGTCATGCACCGGGTCGCGAAGACGCTGCGCCCGGTCCTCCCCGCCCTCCTGCGCACCCGGGCCGCCCGGCGCATCGCGCTCACCGGCATCGTCGCCCACCCCGAGCGGGTCGCGCCGCGCGACGCGGCCGCCGTCGCGCGCGCCTACGCGGCCGCGCCGTCGTTCGTCGCGACGAACAAGGCGATGCGCGCGAACTGGTTCCAGGGCGGCGAGCGCGTCCGCGTCCCCGTCCTCCTCGCCTGGGGCGAGCACGACCGCATGGTCGTCCCCCCGCGCCCGGGCGTCCTGCCGCGCGCCCATCAGATCGTCCTCGACGGCTGCGGGCACGTCCCGATGCTCGACGACCCCGAGCAGACGGCACGCGTCCTGCTGCGAGGCAGCGAGGACCGCCGCGCAGCGGCTGCGTGAGGACCCCGCTGCGGACGAGCAGGTCGTCCGAGCGCGTCGGGTCGTCAGCTACCAGCCGGCGAGGGCGAGCGGCGGCGGGGCCGCCTCGCGCTCGGCCGGCAGCGGGACGCCGAGCCGCCGCAGCGCGGAGCCGGCCGCGTTGAAGCCGCACATGCCGTGCGCGCCGGCGCCGGGCGGCGTCGCCGCCGAGCACAGGAAGACGCCGCCGATGCCCGTCGCGTACGGGTCGAGCGACGCGCGCGGCCGGAAGACGAGCTGGCGCATGTCGTTCGCGCCCGTGACGACGTCGCCGCCGACGTAGTTGACGTTGTGCGCCTCCATGTCGGTCGCGCTGCGGACGTGACGGGCGCGGATCCGCTCCCGGAACCCGGGTGCGAAGCGCTCGATCTGCGCCTCGATCGCCGCGGTCGCGTCACCCGTGTAGCCGGACGGGACGTGCGCGTAGGTGTAGACCGGGTGGAGGTCGCCGTCGGCGCGCGAGGGATCGGCGATCGACTGCTGGCACACGAGGACGAACGGCCGCTCGGGCATCCGCCCGGCGCACGTCGCGCGTTCCGCCGCCGCGATCTCGTCGTAGGAGCCGCCGACGTGGACGGTCCCGGCGAGCCGGGACTCGGCGTGCGACCACGGGACGCCGCCCTCGACCGCGAGCTCGAGCTTGAAGACGCCGGGCCCGTGCTCGTAGCGGCGATAGGCGCGGGCGATGCGGCCCGGGAGGCGGTCGCCGCAGACGTCGGCCGCGGCGCCCGGCGCGAGGTCGAGCATGACGACGTCGGGTGACCCGAGCTCGTCGAGGGACGTCACCCGCACCCCGGTCTCGACGCGGCCGCCGTGCTCCCCGAGGAGTCCGATCATCGCGGCCGAGATCGCCGCGGACCCGCCCTCGGCGACCGGCCAGCCGTAGCGGTGGGCCGCGGTCCCGAGCGTCACCCCGATCGCCGAGGACATCGGCGACCCGAAGGGCCGCAGCGCGTGGGCCGCGGCTCCGGCGAAGAGCGCTCGGGCCTCGCCCGAGCGCAGGGCGCGAGCCAGGGCGGCGACCGGCGGGCCCGTCAGCGCGCCGAACCGCGCGAGCTGCAGCGGGTGACGGGGGACGTGGAGGACGGGCTGCCAGAAGTCCTCCGCGATGTCGTCGAAGCGCTCGGCGAGACCGCCGAAGACGGCGCGCCAGGTGCGGCCGTCACGGCCGGGGAGCGCGTCCGCGGTCCGCTGCACCGAGCGCCAGGCGGCGGCGCCGCCCCCGCCGTCGAGCGGGTGCGAGTACTGCACCTCGGGCCACCGCCACGTGAGGCCGTGCGCCGCGAGGTCGAAGCGGCGGCTGAACGGCGTGTCGAGCGCGAGCGGGTGCGCCGCCGAGCACTCGTCGTGGACGAGGCCCGGCAGCGTGAGCTCGCTCGAGCGCGTGCCGCCGCCGGGACGGTCGGCGGCCTCGAGGACCGTCACCTCGAGGCCGGCCGCGGCGAGCGTCACCGCGGCCGCGAGGCCGTTCGGACCGCTCCCGACGACGACCGCGGTGCTCATGCGGGGACCGCCGCCCCCTCCGCGTCACCCTCCGGCGCGGCGACCGCCGGTGCGCGGTCCTCGGTGAACGGGCTGCGGTACTCGTAGCCGGGCTTGCGCCACGTGACGTCGAGCGGGATCGGCCCGTTCGGCAGCCACGGCTGCTCGGCGACGGCGTCCTCCACCTTCCACGTGCCGCGCTCGACGACGCCCTCGGCGAGGTCGTAGACGAAGTAGCGCTGGATGCCGCTGCCGAAGGCCTCGGACTCGACCCAGGCGACCATGAACTCCCCGGGCGCGAAGTCGCAGCGCTTCTGGATCGCCGCGAGGAGACGCTCGTCGTGCATGTGCCCGTCGCCGAAGTTGAAGCCGAGGATGGCGTTGCACGCGAACTCGGCCTCGCGGACGGCGTAGCGGTCCATCGCCTCGCCGCACGTCGAGAGGAGGACGGAGCTGAGGCCGCGGCCCTGGCTGTGCATCGAGCGCCAGCCGACCGGCTGCGTGATGACGACCTCCGCGGTCTCCTCGTCGTAGAGGTCGAGGAGCTGCTGGCGCTGCATCAGCGCCGGCTTCTTGATGCGCTCGTCGAGCTTGCGCTCCGCCTCGTGCGTGAGCGCCCACTGCGCCGACGCCCAGTTGCCCGAGTACTGCCGCATGGACGGGAGGAACGAGACGAGGTCCGGGCGGAGGTTGCCGAGCACCGGGAAGACGAGGAGCGCGCCCGCGGTGACGCCGAGGAGGACCGGGTCCATGTCGGCGAGAGCGTACCCCTCGTGGTTCGGGTAGCCGAGGAAGAGGAACCCGGTGAGGAACATGAAGAGGACGTTCCACTCGAGCGGGACGGCGAGCGGGAACGTCGAGGTGATGAAGACGTGGAAGCAGATCATGAGGACCGCGGCCGCGACCGTGAGCTCCCAGGTCTGCGAGAAGAGGAGGACGAGCGGGGCGCCCATCTCGACGATCGTGCCGCCGACGTGGGCGAGCCGGGAGGCGCGCTCGGACGGCCGGATGTCCTCCGGGAAGCCGCGGTAGTGGACCTTCTTGATCCGCTTCGAGGTGATCCACGGCGTGTTCGACACCATCGGCGGGATGACGTTCGTGAAGTGGCGGCCGATCTTCGAGAACGAGGCTCCGAACCAGACGATGACGATGAGGAGCTTCGCCGCGACGATCATGTCGACGAACGGGAAGGCGGCGAAGAAGACGAGCGCCGGGAGGTACTGCTCGCTGCGGGCCGCGAGGAAGAGGATCTTGTCGCGCAGGCCGAGCGTGACGAGGAGGGCGATGGCCGGGATGATCGCCGCCGCGGGGACGAGGCCCTCGTTCGCGCCGATCGCCTCCGTGACGCCGTTGTCGCCGGTGCCCGGGAGGGCGAGGCAGACGCCGAGGCTCGCGATGAGCGCGACGTACAGGGCGACGTCGGCGAGGGTCCGGGTGTCGCCGCCCGTGAACGGGACCTTGCCCGGCCAGGGCGCCATCCGGATCGTCCCCGGGTTCGCGTAGGCGCGGAAGCCGCCGGTGAAGGGCTTGAAGTGGCCGGCGAGCGGGCCCCACGAGCCGGCGAGGCCGAGGGCCTCGAGGAGCACCGTCCACAGGACGAGCTTCTGCCAGACGATCGGCTCGGCCCACCACCCGGAGAAGTCGAGCGGATCGAGCCCGGAGGTGAGCGTCGCGACGAGGAGCCCGCCGAACGCGTAGAAGACGAGCAGCCGGGCGATGTAGATGAGCGCCGTGATCTTGGGCGCTCCGAAGCCGTTCTCGACCCAGTGCCGCGAGAGGACCTTGATCTTCTCTCGGTACGGCATCTCCGGGAACGTCGCCGGATCGACCGGCGGCAGGTTGCCTGTCATGAGGCCCATGTGGATCTCCTCCCTCGTCGTCCGCGCGGCGCGCGGCACTCGGACAGGAACGACGGTCTCACGGCCCGCGCGTGAACACGAGGTGCGTCTGCACCGTCATCGCGGTGGTGCGGGTGCAGATGCCTACGCGGTGGCGTAGGCTCGCCCCATGCCGTCGACGATCGCGTGGGAACCGCCGTCGCCCGAGGTCGCCGCGGCGCTTCGTGCGGTCGCCGAGCGCATGGCGGCGGTCCTCGAGGACACGATCGAGGACGCGATCGCGGCGATCCTCGCCGGGACCCCGGGACTCGAGTCCGACCCCGTCCTCCGGGCGCAGACGCGCGCGAGCACGGAGGCGAACATCACGCGCTGGGTCCGCTCGACCGCCGCGAGGCCCGACGCGCCGGTCGGGGGTGACGTCCCTCCCGAGGCGCTCGAGCTCGCCCGCGACGTCGTGCGCCGCGGGATGGCGCGGGACGAGCTGCTCACGGCGTACCGGACCGGCCAGAACGTCGTCTGGAGCCGGTGGCTGCGCCTGGCGCGGGACGAGGGCCTCGACGGGGACGAGCTCGTCGCCGTCCTCGACCTCGGCGCGCGCTCGCTGTTCGGATACGTCGACCGCGTTCTCGCCGCGATCGCCGCGCGCATCGAGCAGGAGCGCGACGAGCTCCTCGGCGGCGCGCTCGCCCGCCGCCGCGAGACCGTGAGCCTCATCCTCGACGGGGCCCCGATCTCCGAGGAGCGGGCGAGCGTCCGGCTCGGCCACGAGCTCGCCCGGGACCACGTCGCGGCGGTGGTGTGGTCGGCCGGCGAGGCGGGCCAGGGCGAGCTCGAGGACGTCGGTCGCGCGCTGGCGCGCGCCGCGGGGGCCGGACGACCGTTCTCGGTGCCGGCCGGGCGCTCGGCGGTGTGGTGCTGGATCTCCGGAGCCCCGTCGGCCACCGAGCTCGCGGCCCGGGCGCACGAGTGCGTCCCGGCGGGGGTCCGCGTCGCGCTCGGCGGCGCCCGCCGCGGGCTCGCCGGCTTCCGCGAGAGCCACGTGGAGGCGCTCGCCGCCCAGCGGCTCCTCGCCGGCGCCGACGACGGGCCGCGGATCCTCGCCTACCCCCACGTCCAGGTGGTCTCGCTCGCCCTCCAGGACGAGGCGCGCGCCGGCGCGTTCGTCGCCGAGACGCTCGGCGACCTCCTCGGCGCGGACCCCGAGCTGCGGGAGACGGTCCGCGTGTACCTGCGCCACGACGCGAGCGCGAGCCGGGCCGCCGCCGCCCTCCACGCGCACCGCAACACGGTCCTCAAGCGCATCGCCCGCGCCGACGCGCTCCTGCCCCTCCCCCTCGCCGGTCACGGGCTCGAGGTCGGCCTCGCGCTCGAGCTCCTGCGCTGGGGCGGGCCGCTCCCCGGGCTGCCCGACGCGTGACGGCCCGGCCGCTACCAGCCGGTCCAGCCGGGGCCGAGATCGACCGGGATCTCGTCGGTGTCGAGCGGGAGGCGCTCCTTGTCGGGGCTCTCGTGGTCGTAGACGATCGAGGGGAAGTTGACGACGAGGACGTCCGTCGAGCCGATGTTCCGCTCGGCGTGCCACACGCCGCGCGGGATGACGAGCATCCGGCGGTGTCGCTCGGTGAGGGTCAGGCGCGCCTCGAGCCCGGCCGTCGGCGAGCCCTCGCGGCCGTCGTAGAGGACGATCTCCGACTCTCCGGAGAGGAACGCGTAGCGGTCCTCGTGCTCGCGATGGACGCCCCAGCCCTTCGCCTTCCCCGGGCGGATCGTGAACGTGTAGACGAAGACGACCGGGTCGGGGTGGACTCCCCAGCGCTCGTCCCACAGCTCGCACACCGTGCCGCGCTCGTCGGCGTGGGTGACGTAGTCGCGGAGGACGACCCCCTCGGGCAGCGGGGCGACGGGACGTCCGTCCGCGTCGACGGTTTGGATGTCGCGATGTCCTTCCAGCATCGGCGGCGATCGTAATGCCCGCGGTCACGTTCTCCGAACCCGGTGACCCGGAGGTCTCGGTCGTCGTCCCGTGCGCGCGCGACGGCGAGCGGCTCGTGCGGTGCCTGAAGGCGCTCGCATCGCGCTCCGCCGACGTCGCGCTGGAGGTGGTCGTCGTGCTCGACGCCGCCGAGGCGGACGTGCGGCAGCGGCTCGACGCGGACGTCAGCGGCGTGCGGGTCGTCGAGAGCGCGATCGCGCTCGGGTTCGCGGGCGCGGTGAACCTCGGCGCCCGCGAGGCCGGCGGCGCGGCGATCTGCGTCCTCCACGACGACGCCGTCGTCGAGCGCGGCGCGCTGCGCAGGCTCCTCGACGCGCTCGCCGACGACGAGCGAGTCGGCGTCGCGGGCCCCCTCCTCCTCGATCTGGACGGCGCGACCGTGCAGTCGGCGGGGCTCGTCATCGACTCGTCCGGGCGCACGTGCCTTCCGTGGCCCGATGGCGCGCCTCCCGTCGCGAGCGACCTCGTCGGCGTGCGGCCCGTCGACTACTGCTCCGCCGCGTGCATCGTCGTGCGCGGCGACGTCTGGCATGCGATCGGCGGCCTCGACGAGGAGATGCACCCCGCGCAGTTCGTCGACGTGAGCCTCGCGATGGCCGTCCGCTCCGTGGGCCGACTCGTCGTCTGCGCGCCGTCGGCGCACGTCCGCCACGCTCGAGGCGGGACCGCGACGTCGCTTCGCAAGCGCGTCGCCGGGGAGCTCAACCACGCCCGGTTCGTCGCCCGCTGGCAGGCCGACCTCCGCGCGCAGGCCGAGCCGGGGAGCGACCCCGGGTTCTTCGGGCGCGCGCGGCAGGCGACGGAGCGGCGGGCGGCGGAGATCCGGGCCTCCGACCCGCCGCCGCTGCCGCCCCGCCCGACGACGAGGCCCGAGCCGGAGACCGAGACGGAGCGGCTGCGTCGCGAGCACGCGGCCCTCCGGCGCGACCTCGCCGTCAAGGACGCGTGCCTCGCCGAGCACCAGCGGCTCGTCGAGCACGCCGAGTGGCAGGCGGCGCACATCCGCGCGCTCGAGGAGCAGCTCGCGCGCGCGGAGAACGCGTCGCTCAGGCGCTCGCCGGGCGCATGACCTCGTACTCGACCGAGAGGTCCGGGCGGATCCGCCCGCGGCCGACGAAGAACGTCGTGTTCACCCAGGCGTAGCGGTCGTCGCCCGTCTCGAGGCGGGGATTCGTGAAGAAGTACTGATCCCCGTACTCCGTCTGCCCGCCGGTCGCGAGCGCGTTCTGCACCCCCTCGTTGAGCTCGAGGAGCCCGACGTACTGCGCGTAGATGTGCGCGTCGTCGTGCGTGACGATCTGCAGCCGCACGTCGACGCGGATGAAGCCGTCCTCGCCGAGGAGCGCCCACTCACCGCCGCCGGGCGTGATCGTGCCCCGCAGCCGCTCCCCCTCGATCTCGCCGCTCTTGATCATGAACACCTGCCGGACGCCGCCCTGGGGACGCGCACCGACGTTCACCGGGGGCTCGAGGGCCCCGCGGAGGTTGAACTCCCTCACCAGTTCCATCCGCCGACCCTCTGCGCCCGACGGGGAGCCGCGCCACCCCCGGCAGGGAGATATTCGTGCCCCCGGCGGAGCCCCACACCGCCGAACCGGATTCCTGCGGCGCTATAGCGCCGCAGGAATCCGGTTCGGCATGTCGGTGCGGCGGCTCAGGCGGTGCGGACGGCGTGGGCGCCGCCGTCGACGTGCAGCACGTGGCCGCTGATCGCGCGGCTCGCGTCGGAGAGGAGGAAGAGCGCGGCGTCGGCGACCGGCGCGGCGTCGCGCGTGTCCCAGCCGAGCGGGGCCGCGGTCTCCCACGTCGCCTTGAGCTTGTCGAAGCCGTCGATGCCGCCGGCGGCGAGCGTCTCGAGCGGGCCGGCCGCGACGAGGTTCACCCGGATGCCCTCGGGGCCGAGGTCGCGGGCGAGATAGCGGGTCACCGACTCGAGGCCCGCCTTCGCGACGCCCATCCAGTCGTAGTGCGGCCACGCGACGGTCGCGTCGAAGTCGAGGCCGACGACGGCACCGCCGCCGTCCGCCTTCGCGAGCGGCTCGCGGAGCGCGACCGCCAGGTCGCGCAGGGAGACCGCGCTGATGTGGAAGGCGGTGAGCGTGCTCTCGACCGGCGCGTCGAGGAAGTGGCCGCCGATCGCGTCGCCGGGCGCGAACGCGATCGCGTGCAGGACGCCGTCGAGGGAGCCCCAGCGCCGCGTCACCTCGTCGCCGATCGCCGCGAGGTCCTCGGCGCTCGTCACGTCGAGGTCGAGGACGTCGGCCGGCTCGGGCAGCCGCCCGGCCGCGCGCTCGGTCATGCGCTTCGTCCGGCCGAAGCCGGTGAGGACGACCTCGGCGCCCTCCTCCTGAAGGCGGCGGGCGACGTGGAACGCGATGGAGTCCTTGTTGAGGACGCCGGTGACGAGGTACCGGCGCCCGGCGAGCGAGCCGCTCACAGGGGGATCGGCACGCAGTCGGAGGACGGGGCGGCGAGCGCGGCCTCGCGCGCCTCGCGGGCGGTCGCCTCGGCGATCCGCGGGTCGCGCCGCCAGAGCACCTCGACGGTCATGCGCGCGACGAGCCGCTCGCGCGGGCCGGTCACCTTGATCCGCACCGCGACGAGACCCGTCGCCTCGTCGACGGGCTTCGCCTCGGTCACCTCGGCGCCGGCGCGGATCGTGTCGCCGAGCCGCACGGGCCGCTTGAAGACGAGGTCCTTCACCCGCCGCAACGCGACGACGCGGTCGTGCGGGAGGTCGAGGAGCCCCACGGCGTAGCTCGCGACGAGCATCCCGTGGGCGATGCGCTCGCCGAACGGGCTCTCCGCCGCCCACTCGGCGTCGGTGTGCTGGGGGTGGTGGTCCGCGGTGAGCGTCGCGAAGCCGACGACGTCGGACTCCGTGATCGTCCGGCCCCGCGCCGGGAGCGCATGGCCGGGCTCGAGGTCGTCGAGCCAGGGGTGCTCGGTCATCGGATCCTCCTCAGAGCGGGACGTTGTGGGCGGTCGGCGTCGGGCGCGGCTTCCCGGCCAGCAGGCGCAGGGACCACGCGACGCGGTCGCGGGTGTCGCGCGGGTCGACCCGCTCGTCCACCCAGCCGCCGTGGGCGGCGACCTGCGAGCCGAGGTGCTCCGCCTCGTAGGCGGCGGCGAGCTCCATGCGCAGCGACTCGGCGTCGGCGGACGCCGCGATCTCGCGGCGGTGCACGAACTGGACGGCCTGCGGCGCCCCCATGACGCCGAGCTGCGCCTCGGGCCACGCGAACTGGATGTCCGCGCCGAGCGCGGAGGAGTTCATCGCGATGTGCGCTCCGCCGTAGCTCTTGCGCAGCACGACCGTCACCTTCGGGACGCTCGCCTCGGCGAACGCGTGCACGAGCTTCGCGCCGTGGCGGATGACGCCGCTGCGCTCCTGCCCGGTGCCGGGGAGGAAGCCCGGCGTGTCGACGAGCACGAGCAGCGGGACCCCGAACAGGTGGCACGTCCGGACGAAGCGCGCGGCCTTCTGCGCCGCCTGGTCGTCGATGACCCCGCCCATCCAGCGCGGCTGGTTCGCGAGCACGCCGACCGACTGGCCTTCGATGCGCGCGAACGAGGTGACGATGTTGCGGGCCCACATCGGCGCGAGCTCGAGCGTCGAGCCCGTGTCCACGATGTCGCGCACGACGTCGCGCACGTCGTACACCTTGCGCGGGTTCGTGGGGACGTGCCGCGACGGGTCGGTCGGATCCCAGGCGTAGGGCCGGCGCGGGAGCTGGCCGCCCTGGCAGGACGGGAGGTAGGAGAGCGCCCGGCGTGCGAGCCGCAGCGCCTCGGCCTCGTCCTCTCCGACGAGATGGCAGACGCCGTTGCGCGACTGGACGCGCGGTCCGCCGAGCTCCTGGGCGTCGACGTCCTCGCCCGTCACCTCGCGGACGACGCCGGGGCCGGTGAGGAACATCGCGCTCTCGCGCGTCATGACGACGATGTCCGTCAGCGCCGGCGAGTACGCGCCGCCGCCCGCGGACGGTCCGCAGACGACGCTGATCTGCGGCACGACGCCGGAGAGCTTCACGATCCGGTGGAAGATCTCGCCGTAGCCGGCGAGCGCCGCGAGACCCTCCTGCAGGCGCGCCCCCGCGCTCGACACGAGGCCGATGACCGGGACGCGCGCGCGGTCGGCGAGGTCGAGCACGCGGCAGATGCTCTGGGCGTGGGCGGCCCCGAGCGAGCCGCCGAGCGCCTTGGGGTCCTCCGCGTAGCAGAGGACCGGACGCCCGTCGACGTCCCCCGCTCCGATGGCGACGCCGTCGCCGTCGCCGGCGCGGTCGGTCGCGGTCGAGCGCACCTCGCTGCGCAGGACGCGCAGCGTCCCCGGGTCGCAGAGCGACTCCAGGCGCTCCCGCGGTGTGGCGGGGGCGATGGGCTCGCGGACCTCGACGCTCGGGGGCGCCGGTGCGGTCGCGGTCGCGGGGGGCGGTGGTGTCATGCGGGTCCTCTCAGGCAGACGACTGCGTTGTGGCCGCCGAAGCCGAACGAGTTCGACAAGGCGACAGGTGACCCGTTCCTGGGCTCGAGCGGACGGCTCTCGGGCACGTAGTCGAGGTCCATGCCCTCGTCACGCACCTCCCAGCCGACGGTCGGAGGCACGACGCGCTCCTTCAGCGCCATCGCGGTCGCGACCGCCTCGACGGCGCCGGCGGCTCCGAGGAGGTGGCCGATCGCCGACTTGAGCGACGAGACGGGGAGGTCCGCCGCGCGCTCGCCGAGCGCCGCCTCGATCGCCACCGTCTCGGCGCGGTCGTTGAGCGGCGTCGAGGTGCCGTGGGCGTTGACGTAGTCGACGTCGACCGCGGAGATCGCCGCGTCGCGCAGGGCGGCGGTGATCGCGCGAGCCGCCCCCTCGCCCTCGGGGTGGGGCGCGGTGATGTGGTGGGCGTCGGAGGAGGCCCCGTAGCCCGCGATCTCGCCGAGGATCGTCGCGCCGCGGGCCTTCGCGGACTCCTCGCGCTCGAGCACGAGCACTCCCGCGCCCTCGCCGAGGACGAACCCGTCGCGGCGCGCGTCGAACGGCCGCGACACGCCCGTCGGCGAGGTCGCCTCGAGCGCGCCGAAGGCGGCCTTCGTGAGCGGCGTCATCGCGGACTCGGCGCCGCCGGTGACGACGGCGTCCGCCGCCCCGGAGCGCAGCATCCGCAGCGCGGTGCCGATCGCGTGGCTGCCGGCGGCGCAGGCGCTCACGACGCCGAACGACTCGCCGCGCAGGCCGTGGCGCATCGCGACCTGGCCTGCGGGGGCGTTCGGCATCATCATCGGCACCGAGAGCGGCGGGACGCGGTTCGCGCCCTTCTCGCGCAGCGTGTCCTGGCCGTGCTCGATCGTGCCGATCCCGCCGACGCCGGTCCCGATGACGCACGCGACGCGCTCGGCCTCGTAGGGCAGGTCGTCGGCGAAGCCGGCCTGGTCGACCGCCTCGTCGGAGGCCGCGAGGGCGATCTGCGTGCAGCGGTCGGCGCGACGGGCCTCCTTCACCGAGAGGATCGCCTTGACGTCGAAGTCCCGGCAGTCGCCGTACCCGTCGACGATCCCGCTGCGGCCGTCGACCCAGCCGCTGTGGAGGGCGGCGACGCCGACCCCGAGCGGGGTGACGGCGCCGAGCCCCGTGATGACGATGCGGTCGGTCATCCCGCCTTCGCGACGACGCGCTGGACGAGGTCCCGGACGTTCTCGATGCCCTTCACGTCGTCGCCGCGGAGCTCGACGCCGAACTCGTCGTCGAGGACCTGGGCCATCTCGGCGAGGTCGAGCGAGTCGATGTCGAGATCGGTGAAGGACGCGTCGGGGCTGAGCTGGTCCTCCTCGACGCCGAAGTTCTGGAGCGACTCGAGGACGACCTTCTCGACGGCCTCGGGGGTGACGGTGGTGGACGACATGCGGTTCTCCTCGGTGGTGGTGGGTCGGTGGACGTGGGTGGAGGTCGTGATCAGGCGGAGAGGCCGCCGTCGACGACGAGGGTGGTGCCGGTGACGTAGGCGGCGCCCGGCGAGACGAGGAAGGCGACGCAGGCGGCGACCTCGTCCGGCGTCCCGAGCCGGCGGGCCGGGATGTGCGTCGCGAGGTCGTCGGGGAGGTCGGCGGTCATGTCGGTCGCGATGAAGCCCGGCGCGACGGCGTTGATCGTCACGCCGCGGCGCGCGACCTCGACGGCCGCGGTCGACGTGAAGGCCATGAGACCGGCCTTCGCGGCGGCGTACGCGGGCTGCCCCGGGTTCGCCTTGAGGCCCGCGATCGAGGCGATGTTCACGACGCGGCCGCTGCGGGCGCGCAGCATCGGCCCGAGGGCGCGACGCGTGAGGCGGAAGGCGGCGGTGAGGTTCGTGTCGAGCGTCGTCGCCCACCCCTCGTCGTCGAGCTGGGCGGTGAGCCCGTCGACGCGGACGCCGGCGTTGTTGACGAGGACGCCCACCTTGTCCCCGAGGCCCTCGGCGGCGCCCTCGAGGAGGCGCTCGTCGGCGTCGGGGTCGGTGATGTCGGCGGCGATCGAGACGGCGCGCCCGCCCGCCGAGACGATCTCGTCGACGACGGCGTCTGCGTGCGCGCCGCCGCTGCGGGACCCGATCGCGACCGGGTGGCCGGCCGCGGCGAGAGCGCGGGCGATCGCGGCGCCGATGCCGCGTGAGCCGCCGGTGACGAGGGCCGGGGCGAGCGTCGCCTCGGGGACCCCGCCGGCGAGGGTGGTCGTGTGCTCGGTCGTCGTGCTCATGAGTCGTGGAGCCCCCAGCGCAGGACCGCGCCGCCGTAGGTGAACCCCGCGCCGAAGGCGGAGAGGAGGACGAGGGAGCCGTCGCGGAGGCGGCCGTCGCGGGCCGCCTCGGCGAGGGCGATCGGGATCGACGCGCCCGACGTGTTGCCGATGTGGGCGATGCAGTCGACGACGCGCTCGGGATCGATGCCGAGCCGGCGGCCGACCGCGGCGGTGATGCGCGCGTTCGCCTGGTGCGGGACGAGGAGGTCGATCTCGTCGAGCGAGACGCCCGCCGCGGCGCACGCGTCGAGCGACATCTCGCTGATCCGCGTGATCGCCGTCTTGAACGTCTCGTGGCCGTCCATGTGGAGCGGCGTCTCCAGACCCGCGTAGATGTGCGGAGCGCCCGCGCCGTCGGCGGCGAGGAGGACGGGGCCGACGCCCGCGTCCGCCCCCGGCCGGGCGGGGCTGCCGTCCTCGCGGAGCGGGGCCGGGGTCGCGCGCAGGACCGTCGCCGCGGCGCCGTCGCCGAAGAGGCCGGCGGTCGGCCGGTCGTCCTGGTCGACGAAGCGCGTCCAGATCGCGTCGGAGCCCACGAGGAGGACGGTGCGCGCCCGTCCCGTCTCGATCTGCGCCGCAGCGAGCGAGAGGCCGCTGAGGTACCCGGTGCAGGCGGCGCCGACGTCGATCGCCGCGGCGCGCGTCGCGCCGAGGCGCTCGGCGAGGAGGGGCGCGAGCGCGGGACACCGCTGGTCGGCGGTGATCGTCGTGACGAGGACGAGGTCGACGTCGGCGGCGGAGAGCCCCGCGAGGCCGAGCGACTCGCTGCTCGCCTGCTCGCAGAGGTCGAGCATCGTCTCCCCCTCCGCGAGGACGCGGCGGGAGCGCACGCCGGTGCGGCTCACGAGCCAGTCCGCCTCGACGTCGAGGCGCGCGGCGACCTCCTCGGTCGTCCTCACCGTCTCGGGCAGCGCGGAGACGGCGGCGCCGATCGTCGCGACGAACGGCAGGCGCGGCGCGCCCGGGGCGGCGGCGCCGTCCGGCGCGGCGGTCGGCTCGACGGCGTCAAGCGACACGGGCGCCCTCCGGATCGTGGACGGCGACGTCGGGCTCGTCGAGGATCCGCCGCACGCAGCCGGCGAGCACGTCCCCCGGGCCGGTCTCGAGCCAGCGCGCTGCGCCGGCGGCGTCGAGCGCGAGGACCGCCTCGCGGAAGCGGACCGGCGAGGTGAGGGCGCGGGCGAGGACGTCGGCGGGGTCGTCGACCGGTGCGAGCGTCGTCGGCGAGAAGGCGATCGCGCCCTCGGCGGGCGCGGTGAAGGCCGTGTCGGCGAGCGCGGCGGCGAAGGCCTCCTGCGCGGGGGCCATCACCGGGGAGTGGAAGGCGCCGGCGACGTCGAGGCGGATCGCGCGGAGCCCCTTCGGGCGCGCGGCCTTGCGCGCCGCGGTGAGCGCGTCGTCCTCGCCGGCGAGGACGACCTGGCCGGGCGCGTTGTCGTTCGCGAGGGTGAGGCCGTGCTCGTCGGCGAGCGCCTGGGCGTCCTCGAGCGACCCCTTGAGGACGGCGAGCATCCCGGTGACGCGGTCGGACTCGCCCGCCTTCGCCATGAGGCGGCCGCGCTCGGCGGCGAGGCGCAGGGCGTCGTGGGCGTCGAGCGCGCCGGTGAGGACGAGCGCTCCGAGCTCGCCGAGCGAGTGACCGAGGGCGACGACCGGGCGGCCGGTCTCGGCGTCAGCGAGCGAGCGGGCGCGGGCGAGCGCGGAGCAGAGGATCGCCGGCTGGGCGAACGCGGTGCTCTCGCCGACCCGCGGGAACGGGTCCTCGCCGACGGCGGCGATCGTGGTCTCGACGAGGTGGGGGGCGAGGCGGCGCGCCTCGTCACCCATCCCGTCGGTCTGGGAGCCCTGCCCGGGGACGAGCAGGACGGTGGTGGCGTCGGGGAGCTGCACGACCGCCACCGTCGCTGACGCGCGGGGGCTGTGTGAAGGGGGGCGACCGGTCGTGTCCCCTCCGCCGGGGGGCGTCGCCTCGGAGGTCCCGACGATCGGAGGGGAGAGAGCGGCGGCCTACTCGACGAGCCCGAGCCGCTGCGCCTTTTGCACGGCCTCGGCGCGGTTGCGCACCTCGAGCTTGCGGTAGACGGCGCTCGCGTACTCCTTGACCGTGTGCGCGGAGAGGCCGAGGCGCGTGCCGATCTCGGGGTTCGTCGCGCCCGTCGCGATGAGCTCGAGGACGTCGCGCTCACGGGGCGTGAGCGTCGTCGGCGTCGGGTCGGGCGCCTCCGGGAAGACGACGCGGCCGGCGCCGAGGAGCCGGACCGCGCGTGCGACGCGCTCCGCCGGCCAGTCCTTCGGGATGAAGCCGCGAGCCCCGGCCGCGCGGGCGGCGGCCGCCGAGATGCGCCCGGCGCCGGAGATGAAGGCGACGCGCGTGCCCGGCGAGACCTCGAGGATCTTGCTGCAGATCTCCGGGCCCGACTCGTCGGCGACGAAGAGGTCGACGAGCGCGACGTGGGGCGTCCGCCGGCGCGCGACCTCGACGGCGTCGGCGCCGCCGCGGGCATGCAGGCAGGCCTTCACCCACGGCTGGCGGCTGAGCATGAGCTTGAGCCCCCAGTGGACGACGTCGTGGTCGTCGACGATGAGGATCCGCAGGCGCGGTCCCTCGACGTCGTGCTCGGGAGAGGTCTGGGTCTCGGTCATGTGTCCTCGCCGTCGGGCAGCGGCGCCGCGAGACGGACGTGCCATGTTCCCTCGTCGCCCGGACCGAACTCGAGGAGACCGCCGGCGCTGAGCGCCTCGAAGGCCGCGAGGCGCAGCCCGAGGCCCGTTCCGCGACGCAGCGCGGCGTCCCCCCCGGGCGGCACGCCGTCGTTGACGACCTCGAGCCGGAAGGTGTCCCCGTCGACGCCGGCGCGCACCCACAGGGTCTCGGGATTCGCGTGCTTGCGCGCGTTGCGGACGGCCTCCCGCAGGACGCTCGCCGCGATCCCGTCGAGCGCGGCGGGGACATCTCCCTCGCGGTCGATGACGACGTTCGGACCCCACGAGGCGCCGGCGACCCGGCCGAGCTCGTCCTCGAACCCCGGCGCGTCCTCGCGGCCGACGCGCGCGAGGGGGCGCTGGACCGCGTCGCGCAGCTCGGCGAGGGCGAGCTCGAGCTCCTCGGCGCACCGCGCGCGATCCTCGTCGGGCAGCGTCCCCTCTCCTGCGAGCGCGAGCGAGACGCCGAAGAGGCGCTGGATCGCGTGGTCGTGGACCTCCCGCGCGAGGTCGATCCGCTCGCCGAGGACGCGCGCCCTCTCCTGCTCGCGCGTCGCGACCCGCGCGGCGGCGGCGAGCGCGGCGAGCTTGCCGAGGGTCCAGAGCGCCTCGCTCTCGGGGTCCTCCAGCGGCCCGGGCTGCTCGCGGTCGACGAAGAGCACGCCGAACCAGCGACCGCCCGCCGACATCGGGACGCACGCGAGGTGGCCCACGCCGAACGCCTCGGCGAACTCCGCCGGGATGTCGCGCTCGACGTGGTCGCCGGTCTCGACGACGCGGTCCTCGCGCAGCGCCCTCTCGGCGATCGACGCCGTGCGGACGGTGACCCGGCGGTCCTCGAAGGCGGCCGGGTCGATCTGGTGCGAGCCGACCGCGCGCACGCGGCGCTCGTGGTCGTCGAAGAGGAAGATGAGCGCGCGCTTCATCCCGGCGAGCCGGCACGCGGCCTCCGCGAGGCGGTCGTAGAACGGCGCTCCCGGGCTCGCCTGCTCAGCGTCGCCGAGCAGCGCGACCATGTGATGGAGCGCGTCGACGGTCGGAGGCGTGGAGCCGCGGTTCACGAACCCATCATCGCGGACCGCGGCGGTGAGTGCGCGTCCCGAGGCGCTGGACGTCTGGACGTTCCCCCGACCGGCGGGTTCGTGCCAGGCATCCCGGACCGACGGGGGATCGGCCTCACTAGATTGGGAGAGGTGAGCACGCACGCGACCACGCCGTCAGCACAGGGCAGTCACTCGCTCGTCGCCCGCCGCGCCTGTCTCGCCGTCCCGGGGCACCGTCTCGAGCTCCACGCGAAGGCGCGGGCGACCGGCGCCGACGAGGTCGTGCTCGACCTCGAGGACGCGGTCGCCGCCGGGGCCAAGGACGAAGCGCGGTCGGTCGTCGCCGAGAGCCTCGGCGACCCGGGGTGGGACGGTCGCGCGGTCGCCGTGCGCGTCAACGCGACCGACACGCCGTGGTTCGCCGACGACGTCCAGGCGGTCGCCCGCCTCCGTTCGGGCGCGCGGCTGAGCGTCGTCGTGCCGAAGGTCGCCTCGCCCGCGGACGTCGACGCCGTCGAGCGGGCGCTCGAGAACGCCGGGGCGCCCTCGGGCATCGGGGTCCAGGCGCTCCTCGAGACGCCGGAGGCGATCGCGAACGCCCGCGCGATCGCGGCCTGCGGCGGTCGCCTCTCCGCCCTCATCATCGGCTACGTCGACCTCGGCACCGAGCTCGGCCGCCGCGGCGCGCAGGACGACCCGACCGCGTGGCTCGCCGTCCAGGAGGCGGTCCTCCACGCCGCCCGCGAGCACGGCCTCCAGGCGATCGACGGCCCCCACGTCCGGCTCGGGGACCTCTCCGGGCTCGCCCGCGCCGCCGCGCACGCGCGGGGCCTCGGCTTCGACGGCAAGTGGGCGATCCACCCCGAGCAGGTGCCGAGCGTCATGCGCGCGTTCTCGGCGACCGAGGAGGAGGTCGCCCACGCCCGCGAGGTCGTCGAGGCGCTCGACGCCGCCGCGGGCCGAGGCGACGCCGCCGTCCGGGTCGGCGGAGGCATGGTCGACGAGGCGCACCGGCCAGGGGCCCTGCGGGTCATCGCCGCGGCGGAGGCCGACGCCGAGCGGGCCGAGGACCTCCCGGCCGGCGACGGTGCACCCGATGACGCGTCCACGCCGCTCGAGGCGGGCCCGCGCTACGAGGACCTCTCCGTCGGCGACGTCTTCACCGCCCCCGGCGTCACGCTCGACCCCGGGCTCGCCGCGCTGCACCGGGCGATCTGCGGCGACCGGCTCGCCCTCGCGCTCGACGCGCCGCTCGCCCGCGCGGTCACGGGCGCCGACGCGCCGCTCGCGCACCCCATGGTCGTCTGCGACGTCGCGATCGGCCAGTCGACCGCGCCGAGCGCCCGCGTGCTCGGCAACCTCTTCTACCGCGGCCTCGCCGCGCGTCCCGTCCCCGTCGGGACGACGCTGCGGACGGAGACGACGGTCGTCGCGAAGCGCCGCGCGAAGGCGAGCAAGGCCGGCCCCCGGGGCCTCGTCGTCCTCCGGGTGCGCACGACCGACGAGCACGGCGCGCCGGTGCTCGACTACCACCGCTGCCCGCTCCTCCCCGCCCGCGAGGAGCGCCCGGACGAGACCGGCGACGACCTCTCCTCGATTCCCGCCGACCTCCCCGCCGAGGCGCTCGACGCGGTGACGCCGCAGTGGGACCTCGCGCCGCTGCGCGACCTCCTCCCGGGCCCGTACGCGGAGGATCTCGCCCCCGGGACGCGCATCGCGCTCGAGGCCCGCGAGACCGTGACGGCCGCCCCCGAGCTCGCCCGGCTCACGCTGAACGTCGCCCTCACGCACACCGACGCCGCCCGGGGCACGGGCGGCCGCCGGCTCGTCTACGGCGGGCACGTCATCGGCATCGCGGCCGCGCACGTCACGCGCGTCGTCCCCTCGCTCGCGACGATCCTCGCCTGGCGCTCCTGCGATCACCTCGGCCCGACGTTCGAGGGCGATCGGCTCGCGACGACCGTCGAGGTCGAGGACGCCGACGGCCATCGCATCGGGCTCCGCGTCCGCTGCGCGGTCGACGACCCCGTCGCCGGCACCCGACCCGTCCTCGACTGGCGCCTCGTCGCCCTCGTCCCATGACCGGATCCGCCCCGTCCTCCCCCGGGATCCTCGCCGGCCTCGAGGTCATCGAGGGCTCCGCCTTCGTCGCCGCCCCGCTCGGCGGCATGACGCTCGCGCAGCTCGGCGCGGACGTCATCCGCTTCGACGCGCCCGAGGGCGGGCTCGACCACCAGCGCTGGCCGCTGGCCGCCGACGGGCAGAGCCTGTTCTGGGCGGGCCTGAACAAGGGCAAGCGGTCGGTCGCGATCGACCTCCGGGACGACCGCGGCCGCGAGCTCGTCACGGCGCTCGTCGCGCGGGCGGGCAACTTCCTCACGAACTTCCCGGCGCGCGGCTGGCTCTCCTACGACGCGCTCCGCGAGGCGCGCGAGGATCTCGTCATGGTCGCCCTCACCGGCAACCCGGACGGGTCGAGCGAGGTCGACTACACCGTGAACCCGGCGACGGGCTTCCCGTGGGCGACCGGTCCGCGCAACCTCGCCGAGCCCCTCAACAGCGTCCTCCCCGCGTGGGACCTCGTCATGGGCGGGCTCGCCGCGACCGGCATGCTCGCCGCCGACCGCCACCGGTCGCGCACGGGCGAGGGCCAGGTCGTCCGCCTCGCGCTCTCCGACGTCGCGTTCGCGGTCGTCGGCCACCTCGGCCGCGTCGCCGAGGCGCAGCTCGGCGCGACCGATCAGCGCAAGGACGGCAACTACCTCTACGGCGCCTTCGGCCACGACTTCGAGACGCAGGAGGGCCGCCGGGTCATGGTCGTCGCGCTCACCGCCCGGCAGTGGCGCGCCCTCCTCGACGCGACGCAGCTCCACGAGCGCGTCGCCGCCGTCGAGACGGCGACGGGCGTCGACCTCGACACCGAGGCGGGCCGCTACGAGGCGCGGGACCTCCTCGCGGCGGTCTTCCGCCCGTGGTTCGCCTCCCGCACCCTCGAGCAGATTCGCGAGGCGTTCTCGGGGACGAGCGTCTCGTGGGGGCCGTACCAGACGTTCACGCAGCTCGTCGAGGAGGACCCCCGGTGCTCGCTCGACAACCCGATGTGGTCCGAGGTCGACCATCCGGGGGTCGGCCGGTACCTCGCGCCTTCCTCGCCGCTGGACTTCAGCGCCGTCCCGCGCGTCCCGGTCCGCCGCGCACCGCAGCTCGGCGAGCACACCGAGGAGATCCTCGGCGAGCGCCTCGGGCTCAGCGGCGCGGAGATCGGCCGCCTCCACGACGCCGGCGTCATCCGCTGCTCCGAGCCGGCCGCGGCCTGACGGCGGGCCCGGGCAGCGGCGCGCCCCGTCAGGCGGCGGGCCGCAGGCGGACGGGGAGCGCGCGCGGCTGGTTGAGGAACAGCGACTGCACGACGTCGACCTCCCCGGCGAGCTCCATGTCGGGGAAGCGCGCGAGCGTCTCCTCGAAGAGGATCTTCAGCTCGAGGCGTGCGAGGGCGGTGCCGAGGCAGAAGTGCCGGCCGCCGGCGCCGAAGGCCTGGTGCTCGGGGTTGCGCTCGACGTCGAGCCGGTGCGGGCACTCGTAGACGCTCTCGTCGCGGTTGGACGACGGATACCAGAGGACGACCTTGTCGCCCTCGCGGATCGTCCGGCCGTGCAGCTCGACGTCTCGCGTCGCGGTGCGACGGAAGTGCGCGAAGGCGGGGAACATCCGCAGGAACTCCTCGACGGCGGCGGGGATGCGCGAAGGGTCGTCGACGAGCTTGCGCCGCTGCTCCGGATCGCGCAGCAGCGCCCACATGCCGTTGGAGTACGTCGCCTTCGTGCTGTCGTTGCCGGCCGCGACGAGCAGGGCGAAGCCGAACGCGATCTCGTGGTCCTCGAGCTTCTCGCCGTCGACCTCCGCGTGGACGAGGACGCTCGTGAGGTCGTCGGTGGGGTTCTCGCGCCGCTCCGCCGCCTTCACCAGGACGCGCTGCACGACCTCGGCGAGGACCTCGTCCACGGTCTCCGCGCCGTCGGGCTGCAGCACCTCGTCCCCCATGGCGAGGGCGCGGTTCGCGATCTCCGCCCAGATCAGGTCCTCCTCCTCGGGCGTGCCGAGGAACGTGCCGATGACGCGGCCGACGATCGGCTGTGCGACGTCGGCGACGAGGTCGATCGTCCCCTGGCCGGCGACGCGGTCGAGGACCCTGCAGGTGATCGCCCGGATCTCCTCCTCGTGGGCGGCGATCCGCTTCGGCGTGAAGCCGCGCTGGAACAGCGCCTTGATGCGATCGTGGCGGGGCGGGTCCTGGCCGATGAAGATGGCGTTCTGCGCCTCGACGGGGACGCTGTGGTCGGCCGCGAGGATGCCGCCTCGCTCCGAGGAGAACGTCTCCCAGTCACGGCTGACGGCGTGGATGTCCTCGGCGCGCGTGATGGACCAGAAGCCCGGCTCGCCCTCCCACGTCGCCATCGGGCTCCAGTGGACGGGCGCCTCCCGGCGCAGCCGCTCGAACACCTCGTGCGGCGGCCCGTCCTCCCAGAGCGCGAGATCTCCCAGGTCGATGGTGTCGACGGGGCGTTCGGCGATGGTGCTCATGCGGTCCTCCTCGTGGGTCGTCCTCGTCGCTGTGCACCGGCCGACGGGTACAGCGTACGCAGAGCTTTGCGTACGCTGTACCCGCTGTCAAGGCGGACGGTAGGATGCACGGATGGCCGACCCCTCGGGCGCGGCGGTCGGCGCGGCGGCGCGGCGGCCGCTCAGCCGCGACCGCATCATCCGATCCGCCCTCGTGCTCGTCGATCGCGATGGCTTCGACGCCCTCACGATGCGGCGTCTCGCCGACGAGCTCGGCACGGGGCCGATGTCGCTCTACCGGCACGTGCGCGACCGCGACGACCTCATCGACGGGCTCAGCGAGCTCATCGCGGAGAACATCGAGCCTCCGCAGACCGACGACTGGCGCGCGTACGCCGCCGAGGTGACCCGCGCGGTGTACCGGATCGGCCACGTCCACCCGAAGGTGTTCGCGCCTCTCATCGCCCGCCCGGGCACGACGCAGACCCCACGCATCGCGCACGCCGTCGGCGGCCTCATCGAGCGCCTCGTCGCCGCGGGCCTCGACGAGCGCCAGGCGCTGATCGCGACCCGCACCCTCCTCAACTTCGTCATCGGCACGGTGCTCTCCATCGCCGTCGGCCGGCTCGAGCTGCCGGGTCCGACGCTCGATCCGCAGGAGGAGTTCGAGGAAGGCCTCGCCGCCGTCCTCGACGGCATCGCGGCCGGCATGCCGCGATGACCTCCCGGGTCTGACCGCTGCTCAGGCCGCGCGTGCGGCCGGCGCGTCCGCGCTCAGGGCGTCGGGGGCGAAGTCCGCGACGAGGGCGTCGACGACCGCGAGGAGCTCGTCGAGGCCGTCACAGTCCTCGCGGCGGGCCTCCGCGGCGACCGCACGCTGCCGGGTCGCGCCCGTCTGCGCCGCGAGAGCGGGAACGCGGCCGAGCTCGGCGCGGCAGCCGAGCGCGTCCGCATGGGGCGCGAGGTCGGCGAGCGTCTCGTCGAGCACGTCGGAGACCGGCCTCTGACAGGCGTTCTCGGGCTCCAGGAGCGAGGCCTCCACGCCGTCGCGGAGCGCGAGGAACCGGTTCTCCTCGAGGACCTCGACGACGTCGGGGGCGCGCGAGCGCAGCGTCGCGGTCGCCTCGTGATGGGCGAGCGAGGCGACGAGCGCCGTGAGCGTCGCGACGTCCTCGACGCGCGACTGGGCGTCCATGACGCGGACCTCGACGGTGCCGTAGCGCGGCTGCAGCCGCACGTCCCACCAGAGGAAGGACGGGTCGGGAAACGCGTCGCAGCCGAGCAGCGACTCGACGACCGACACGTACGTCGCGTACTCGCCGAAGTGGCGCGGGAGGCCGACGCGTGGGAAGGCCCCGAAGATCGGCGTGCGCGCGGACGCGAGCCCCGAGTCGCGTCCCTGCCAGAAGGGCGAGCTCGCCGAGAGCGCGAGGAGGAGCGGGACCTGCGCCCGGAGGCCGTCGGCGACCCTGATCGCCGTGTGGGGGTCCGGCATCCCGACGTGGACGTGCAGAGCGAACGTCGGCTCGCGACGCGCGAGCTCGCGCATCGCCTCGTGGATCTCGGCGTAGCGCGCGTCGTCGCTCACCTCGGCGTCCCACGGCGTCGCGAGCGGGTGGGTGCCCGCGGCCGCGATGCGGACGTCGTCGCCGCCCAGCGCGTCGAGGAGGCGGGACCGGTGCTGCGCGAGCTCGCCCGCCGCCCCGGCGACCGAGTCGTGCGGCGAGGTCTGCAGCTCGATCGACGCGGCGTTCGTCTCCGTCGATGCGTTCTCGCGCAGGGACTCCGGGAGCCTGGCGAGGAGCTCGTCCGCCCGCGGGGCGAGCATGCCCCGCGCATCGACGAGCATCACCTCCTCCTCGATCCCGACGCACCAGGCGCGCTCGGGCGCGTCCTCGGGCCAGCGCGCCCACTCCGGGACCTCCCTGCTCATGTGAACACCGTCGCGCGGACCGTCGCGCGGTCCGCCGCGCCGTCGACGAGCCACGCGAACATCCGGGCGTGCGCGGGCGAGTGGGTGAGCGTCTCGGCGTGCCACTGGACGCCGAGCACGGGCGCGTCGTCGATCGTCTCCACGGCCTCGACGACGCCGTCGTCCGCCCACGCCGTGACGACGAGGCCCTTGCCGAGCCGGTCGACCGCCTGATGGTGGAACGTGTTGACCTGGCAGTCGGTGCCGCCGAGGAGAGCGGCGGCGAGCGTGCCGTCGACGACCTCGACCAGATGGGCGACCTCGGTCCCCGGATGGTCCTGCCGGTGCTCCACCGCGGCCGCGTCGTCGGGGAGGTGCTGGCGCAGCGTGCCTCCGAGCGCGACGTTGAGGATCTGCATGCCGCGGCAGATCGCGAAGGTCGGGAGCTGCGCGGCGAGCGCCGCGCGCACGAGCGCGATCTCCCAGCGGTCGGCCTCCGGCGAGGTCTCGCCGAGCTGCGGGTGGGGCTCGGCGTCGTAGGACGCCGGGTCGACGTCGGGGCCGCCTGGCAGGCACAGCCCGTCGAGGCGCCCGACGACCGTCTCGGCGCACGCCGGGTCCGCCGGCGGCAGGATGACCGGGATGCCGCCCGCCTCCTCGACGGAGCGCAGGTACGGGATCGCGAGCGCGACCTCCGGATAGGGCGGCGCCGAGGCCTTCGGGTCGGGGACCTCGTCCCGCGACCGGCGCAGCTCGGAGGTCGGCAGGCCGATGATCGGAGCGATCGTCATGCCAGCACCCACGTGTCCTTGGCTCCGCCGTCCTGGGACGAGTTGACCATCATCGAGCCCTCCTTCAAGGCGACGCGCGTGAGCCCGCCCGGGACGACCTCGGGGCCGCCGGATCCGACGAGGACGAACGGCCGGAGGTCGACGTGGCGCGGGCGGACCTCGCCGTCGACGACCGTCGGCTCCTGCGAGAGGTGCACGAGCTCCTGGGCGACGTAGCGCTCGGGTGAGGACTCGATCTCCCGCCGCAGGTCGTCGACCTCGGCGGCGTCGAGCTCCGGGCCGATGCGGACGCCGACCCCTCCCTGCCCCCCGCGCGGCTTGACGACGAGCTCGCCGAGGCGGTCGAGCGCCTCCTCGCGGGTGTCGTCCACCTCGAGGTCGTAGCTGCGGACCGAGCGCAGGACGGGCTCCTCGCCGGTGTAGTAGCGGACGAGGTCCTCGACGTAGGCGTGCACGAGCTTGTCGTCGGCGATGCCGGTGCCGAAGGCGTTCACCATGCCGAGCGTCCCGGCGCGGAGCGCGGGTGCGAGCAGCCGGCCGACGGGCGTGTCGGAGAGGTCGTCGTCCGTGCGGCGGTAGACGACGTCGACGGTCCTCCCACCCGCGTCGACGAGCCGGTCCTCCCGGATCTCGACGTCCTGGGGCGTGAGGAGATCGGCGCCGAGCGCGGCGGCGAGCCGGCGGTGCTCGTCGTGGGCGGCGTTGTGCGGCCCGTCGGTGAGGACGACCGCCCGCGCCTCCCCCTCCGGGTCGGGGCGGACCGCCGCGAGCGCGCGCGCCAGCATGGCGGGAGCCGCGTCGAGCCCGCGGACCCTCTCGAGCGCCTCGGCCCCGTGCGCGCGGCGCAGCGCGTCGCGGGCGACGAGCGCGTAGGCGAGGCCGCTCGGCGCCCGGCAGTTGTCCTCGAGGACCTGGAACGCTCCGCCGTCGTCGCGGACGACGTCGAGCCCGGCGACGCCGATCCAGGGCACGCCGTCGCGGCGGGGGCCGAGCTCGCCGGCCGCTCGGTCGGAGTTGTCGGCCGTGTCGAGGACGCGGGCCGGAAGGACGCCGTCCCGCACGCACCGGCGGTCGCGGTGCGCGTCGGCGACGAACGCGTCGAGAGCGCGCACGCGCTGGGCGAGCCCGGCGGCGAGAGGCTCCCACTCGTCCGCGTCGACGATCCGCGGGAGCGGGTCGATGACGAACTCGTCGTCGCCGCCGCCGAAGGTCACGCCCTCCTCGCGGAGGTGGGCGGAGATCGCCTCGGCGAGGGCGGGCAGGCGCGAGGTGTCGACGTGGAGCGCTGGGATACCGCTTCCTCTGCCCGGTGATCGCCGCGGCGAATCCTCCCCGTCGGCGCGCCGGCGCTCCCCCGACACGGTGGGTCGATTCCCCCTCATGGGCGAACGCCGCGGCGGCGATCTCGCGTACGGTGTGGGGACTGGCGGGGCCCCCGCCGCCGGCCCGTGCCGACGTCCCTCGTACAGGAGCATTCGTGTCCGCGACCACCACTCGCCGTGCCGCCGTCGTCGGAGCCGGTCCCTCCGGCTTCTACACCGTCGGCTTCCTGCTCAAGCAGGGCTTCGAGGTCGACCTGTACGACATCCTCCCGACCCCGTTCGGCCTCGTCCGCGCCGGCGTCGCCCCGGACCATCCGAAGATCAAGACGGTGACGCGGGCGTTCGAGAAGATGGCCTCCCACGACGCGTTCCGCTTCTTCGGCGGCGTCGAGCTCGGCGCGGACATCACGCGCACCGAGCTCCTCGAGCGCTACCACGCCGTCGTGTACGCGGTCGGCACGAACACCGACAACCGGCTCGGGATCGAGGGCGAGGACCTGCCCGGCTCGCACCCCGCCACCGAGTTCGTCGCCTGGTACAACGCCCACCCGCATCACGCCGAGCGCGAGTTCGATCTCTCCTGCGAGCGCGCCGTCGTCATCGGCAACGGGAACGTCGCGATCGACGTCGCGCGGATGCTCATGCTCGACGAGGACGAGCTGCGCCCGACGGACACCGCCGACCACGCGATCGATGCCTTCGCCGACGCGAACGTGAAGGAGGTCGTCCTCCTCGGCCGGCGCGGCCCCGCCCAGGCGGCGTTCACGAACCCGGAGCTCCTCGAGCTCGGGGAGCTCAAGCGCGCCGACGTCATCGTGGACCCGGCCGACCTCGAGCTCGACCCCGCCAGCGAGGCGTGGCTCGCCTCCGACGACGCGGACATCACCGCGCGCAAGAACGTCGAGATCCTCCGCGAGTACGCGCAGCGCGAGCCGACGGGCAAGTCGCACCGGATCATCCTCAAGTTCCTGCGCTCGCCGGTCCAGATCCTCGGCGACGAGGAGGTCGAGGGCGTCCGCGTCGCGGTCAACCGCATCGAGGACCGCGGGGGCGGGCGCCTCAGCGCCGTGCCGACCGGCGAGGAGGAGGAGATCTCCTGCGGCCTCGTGCTGCGGTCGATCGGCTACCGCGGCGTGCCGCTCCCGGAGATCCCCTTCGACGAGGATCGCGGACTCATCCGCAACGAGGGCGGTCGCGTCATCGGCGACGACGGCGCGCCCGTCCCCGGCGAATACGCGGTCGGCTGGATCAAGCGCGGGCCGTCCGGCGTCATCGGGACGAACAAGAAGGACGCGAACGACACGGTCGCCCGCGTCGTCGAGGACGTCGAGGCGGACTCCCTCAACGAGCCGGCGGTCCCCATGTCGGGCGACGAGATCGAGTCCTGGGTCCGCGAGAAGGTCTCGACCGTCGTCACGTGGTCGGGGTGGCGGTCGATCGACCTCCACGAGACGACCGCCGGCGAGCCGCACGGCCGCCCGCGCGTGAAGATCGTGCGGATCCCCGAGATGCACGACGTCGTCGCCCGCACGGGCGACTGACCGGCCGGCCCGCCGCGCAGGGCCGTCAGCCGCGACGCGCGCGGTCGAGGCGTCGGCGGTCGCGCTTCGTGGGGCGACCGCCGGGCCGGTCGGCGCCCGGCGGCGGCGCCTGCAGGCGGCGCTCCTCGCGCCGGCGCGCGCGCTCCTCGCGGCTGCGCTCGGTCTCGTCGTAGAGGAGCTCGGCCTCCTTCGCCGGGCCGCGCCGCACCGCGGTCGCGCGGACGACGACCTCGATCCGCTGCGGGCCGGCCGTCAGCTCGACGACGTCTCCGGGCCGCACCTCCCGGCCCGGCTTGACGTTCGTCCCGTTGATCTCGACGTGACCGCCGCGCGCGGCCTCCGCGCCGATCGCCCTCGTCTTCACGAGGCGCGCCGCCCAGAGCCACTTGTCGACGCGCACGGGCGCGAGCGGATCGTGCATGACCCCGAGGCTACGCCAGCACGGCCGCCAGCCACTCGCGGACGGCGGCGACGACGGCCGCTCGGTCGGACCGCAGGGCGTGGTCGCCGCGCACCTCGACGACCGTGCGGGCCGGCGCGCCCCGCGGACCACCGGGCGCGGAGGCCGGCATCCCGAAGCGGTCCCGGGCGCCCTGGACGACGAGGACCGGCACCGGGACGGCATCGAGCTCGGGGGCGCGAGACGGCGGGACCGTCCCCGAGCGCCGCGCCGGCGGCTGCAGCGGGAACGCGAGGCAGAGGACCCCGAGCGCACCGGTCTGCGCCGCGGTGCGACACGCGACCCGCGCTCCGGAGGAGCGTCCGCCGGTGATGAGCGCGAGGCCGGCGAGCGGGCCGGCGCGGAGGGCCTCGACGACCGCGACCCACGCCTCGTCGAGCCTCGCCGCCGGCGGGGCGGACCGGCGCCCGGCGACCCGGTAGGGCTGCTCGACGAGCGCGACCGCGACGCCGTCGGCGACGAGCGCCTCACGGACCGCCTGGAGGTCCGGCGCCTGGACCGAGCCGCCCGCGCCGTGGCCGAGGACGACCGCCGCCCGCGCACCGGGCACCGCGTCGACGTGCGCGCGCGCGAGGCCCTGCGGGGTCTCGATCTCCTCCACCGTCACGACGCGGCGACGAGGTCGCGGACGACGGAGAGGAAGGCCGCGAGGGTCGGCGAGTCGTCGCCCTCGCGGTGGGCGAGCGCGAGCTCGACGCGCGGCGCGGGTCCGGACAGGTCCCGGTAGACGACGTCGTGGCGGTCGAGCGCGCGCACGGACTCCGGGACGACCGACACCCCGAGACCGGCCGCGACGAGACCGACGACCGTCTGCATCTCCTCGGCCTCCTGGACGATGAGGGGCGTCGCGCTCACCTGCTTCATCCCCTCGACGATCGCGTCGTGCAGGCCAGGGGCCGCGGCGTGCGAGAGGAGGACGAAGGGCTCGTCGCGCAGGGAGCCGAGGCTCACGAAGCCGGCGTCGACGAGCGCGTGGTCCTCCGGCAGGAGCGCGACGAGGTCCTCCTCGAGGAGCGGGAGGATCGTGATCCCGTCCGGGACGACCGGCGGGCGCAGGAACCCGACGTCGATCGCTCCTGCCTCGAGCGCCTCGATCTGCGCGGCGGTGCTCAGCTCGCGCAGCCCGAGCCCGACGTCGGGATGGGTGGTGCGGAAGGCGCGCAGGAGCTCCGGCAGGCGACCGTAGAGGGACGAGCCGACGAAGCCGACGGTGAGGCGCCCGATCTCGCCGCGCTCCGCGCGCCGGGCGGCGTCGGCGGCGAGGTCGACCTGCTCGAGCACGCGCCGCGCGCCCGCGAGGAAGGCCTCGCCCGCGGCGGTGACGACGACGTTGCGCCGGTCCCGCTCGAGGAGCCGGACGCCGAGCGCCTCCTCGAGCGTCTTGATCTGCGCGCTCAGCGGGGGCTGCGAGATGTGGAGCCGCTCGGCGGCGCGACGGAAGTGGCGCTCCTCGGCGACGGCGACGTAGGAGCGCAGATGGCGCAGCTCGATGCGGGACGGGGCGGGGTCGATCACGGCGTCACCACCCCGCAACGTCGAAGGGCCGCCCGGATGGACGGCCCTGACGTACGACGAGGGAGGAGAGGTTGCAACCGGGCGGACGCCGGGATATGAGGGCGGCCGCTGAAAGAAGGTTGCTCGTAGAGAGTAGGACGAGAACGCACGCTTCTCCAATATCAGATGCGGGCCCTGTGATCTGCCAGAGGTATCAATGAATCTGGGAGCGGCGGGGCGTCTCTGGGATCGTGATCGATCTCTCCCCCTCCCCCCGCCCCACCTCATGACCTCACTCGCGATCGAGGCCGTCGGCCTGCGGAAGTCCTTCGGTGACACCTGCGCGGTCGACGGCGTCGACCGCGCCGTCCCCCGCGGCGCCGTCTACGGCGTCCTCGGCCCCAACGGCGCCGGCAAGACGACGACGATCCGGATGCTCGCGACGCTCATGCGCCCCGACGGCGGGCACGCGCGCGTCCTCGGCCACGACATCGTCGCCGAGGCCGCATCCGTCCGCGGCCTCATCAGCCTCACCGGCCAGCTCGCGTCGGTCGACGAGGACCTCACCGGCCGCGAGAACCTCCAGCTCCTCGGGCGGCTGCTCGGCTTCCGGCCGCGAGCGGCCACCGCCCGCGCGGACGAGCTCCTCGCCGCGTTCGGCCTCGCCGACGCCGCCGGCCAGCAGGCGAAGCACTACTCGGGCGGGATGCGGCGCCGGCTCGACATCGCCGCGAGCCTCGTCGTGCGCCCCGATCTCCTCTTCCTCGACGAGCCGACGACGGGGCTCGACCCCCGCTCGCGCGGCGACGTCTGGGACATCGTCCGGGCGCTCCTCGGGCAGGGGACCACCGTCCTGCTGTGCACCCAGTACCTCGACGAGGCCGACCAGCTCGCGGACCGCATCGCCGTCATCGACCACGGGCGCGTCATCGCCGAGGGGACGCCGGGCGAGCTGAAGTCGTCCGTCGGCGGGAGCACCCTGCTCGTCCGCGTGGCCGACCCGGCCGAGCGCGAGTCCGCTCGCGAGGTGCTCGCGCGCGCCGCCGGCGCCGAGGTCCACCACGAGAGCGATCCCCACGCCCTCTCCGTGCCGGTCACCGACGCGGGACGCGGGGCCGAGGCGCTCGCCGAGCTCGGTCGCGCCGGCGTGGAGGTCAGCGGCTTCACGCTCGGCCAGCCGAGCCTCGACGAGGTCTTCCTCGCCCTCACCGGCGAGCACGTCGCAGACGCCGAGGAGGTGGTCGCGTGAGCACGGCGCCCACGAGCGGTGACGCTCCCGCCCGCGTCACCCAGGAAGCCGTCCACGCGGCGCTCGTCTCCGGCGAGCGTCCTCCGCGCCCCGGCGCGGTCTCCAACGCGCTCACGTTCGGATGGCGGGCCGTCCTGAAGATCAAGCACGTCCCCGAGCAGCTCATCGACGTCACCGTGACGCCGGTGCTCTTCCTCGTGATGTTCACGTACCTCTTCGGCGGGGCCGTCGCCGGGTCGACCGACGAGTACCTCCAGTTCATCCTCCCGGGCATCCTCGCCCAGTCGGTCCTCTTCACCGCCGTCTACTCGGGCGTCACCCTCAACACCGACATGACGAAGGGGGTCGTCGACCGCATCCGGTCGCTTCCCGTGTGGGCCCCGGCGCCGCTCGTCGGCGCCGTCCTCGGCGACGCCGCGCGCTACCTGCTCGCAGGGACGATCTCGATCGCGGTCGGCTTCCTCCTCGGCTACGAGGCCGAGGGCGGCATCGCCGGCATCGCGGGCGCCCTCCTGCTCATCGTCGCCTTCGCGTTCGCGCTCTCGTGGATCTTCACGACGATCGGACTCGTCATGCGGACGCCGAACGCGGTGATGAACGCAGGCTTCATGGGCGTCTTCCCGCTGCTCTTCCTCAGCAACATCTTCGTCGAGCCGTCGACGCTCCCGGCGGGGCTCGAGGCGTTCGTCGACGTCAACCCGATCTCGCATCTCGTGACGGCGATGCGCGGGCTGATGGACGGCGCCGCGGACGGCGCCGACATCGCCCTCGTCCTCGGCGAGGCGGTCGTCATCGCCGCGGTGTTCGCGCCGCTCACGGCGCGGCTGTACCGGCGGGCCTGACGCCCGCAGGCGCTCGGAGGCCCCTCACGAGATGAGGGGCCTCTCAGCCCTCCTCGACGGGCGACCGCTCCAGCCGCGGGAAGCGGCTGAGCCCGCCACCCGCGCGGAAGGGCTCCTGCTCGAGGCACGGAGGCGGCGCCCCGATCGCGGGGATCGTCTGCGGGTTGGACGTGTGCGAGCAGTCGAACGCGGGGAAGCCGCCGTTCGCGTCGAACCTCGCGGACGCGAGGGGCGCGGGGTACGGGTTGGCGCGGTTCGTCGGGGCGCGCTGCGGGAACGCGGCGAGCGTCTCGTTCCAGACCGGGGCGGTGAGCCGGAGGTAGTTGACCGGCCGCCCGGAGGCGCTCGGAGCGGTGACGTTCGTCGCCGCCCCGGCCTTCGCCCACGACTGCGTGAAGTCGACCTTGTACGCGTCGAGGAACTGCGCGATCGGCTCGAGGTCCCGGGCCAGCGGCGAGAGCCGGTCCACGAGCGGTCCCGCCGCCTCGAGGATCTCGGTCGTCGCGGGGAGGCCCTCGATCGCGGCCGTGAGGACCGGGTCGAGGTCGCCCGACAGGTCGCGGAGGTCGTCCCCGAGCCGGCCGCCGCGCACGAGCGTCGGCCGCAGGTCGCGGGCGACCGGACGGAGGTCCCGCACCGCCGGGAGGAGCTCGCGGGTGAGCGCCCGCGTCGACGAGGCGGTGTCGCCGAGGGCCTCGAGGAAGCCCGGCAGGGCACGCACCGTCGCGCGGAGGTCGTCGCGGCGTGCAGCGGTCGTGCGCAGCACCTCGTCGCCGGCGACGACGAGCTCGCGGGTCGCGGCGTCGCGGCGGCCGATCGTCGAGAAGACCGTCCCGGCGTCGCGGACGAGGCGGCTCACCGCGCGGCTCTGCGCGTCGAAGACCTCGAGGACGTCGCCGCCGTCGGCGACGAGCGGGGTGAGGTTGCCGATCGAGTCGTTGATGTCCTGCGCCCGGCCGTCGACCGTCGCCGCGAAGCCGTCGACCCACGCGCTGAAGTCCTCGCGCGACTCCTCGTCGAAGGCCTTGAGCACCTCGTCGAGCTCGACGGTCTGCTCGACCTGGTCGGCGGCGAGGGTGGCCCCCTCCTCGAGCGGCGGCGCGGACGGGGACCCGGGCGTCATCTCGACGTAGATCTCGCCGAGGAGCGTCTTCTGGCGGAGGATCGCCTCCGCGTCGGACGGGATCGGGCTGTACCGCGGCTCGAGCTCGAGGGTCGCCCGGGTGCGGAGGCCCTCGCGCTCCTTCGCGACGACCTTGCCGATCGGCACGCCCGAGACGCGGACGTCGGCCTGCTCGGCGAGCTGCGTCGCCTCGGGGAAGAGGACGTCGACGCGGTAGCCCTTCGGCTTCAGCGGCGTCGGGCCGCCGAAGCTCACCCAGAGGAAGAGGAGCAGCCCGAAGCAGGACAGCGCGAAGCCGACCATGACGGCGAGCCGGGAACGTGTCATCTCGGACGGGTTCACGCGATCACTCCGGGCAGACTCCGGCTTCGGCGAGGGGGGCGAGCAGCGGGATGAGCAGCGCGCCGACCTGGACGTTCGAGCACGACACGATGAGCTGGCCGCGCCACACCGACCCGTTCGCGTCCTGCGTCGAGAGCATCGAGCTGCCGTTGTGGGCGAACCAGGCGAGCCAGAAAAGGTAGCCCTCCTCCGTCCCAGGCGGGTTGTACGCGAGCTCGTTCGTCGCGCCGCGCAGGACGGTGAGCGACGGGACGAGGTCGCGGGTGAGCGGGAGGAGCTGCTCGACGGCGGCCGCCGCCTGACGGGCGGTGCCACCCGCCTCCTTGGACAGGCCGCGCAGCTCGCGGACGGCGGGCACGCCGGTGCGGGAGAGCGATGCGAGGTTCTCCAGCGCCGGGCGCAGCTCGCGGGCGGTCGGCTCCAGCTCGTCGAGCGTCGGGACGAGCTCGCGGGCGAGCGGGCGGGCGGCCGCCAGGGCGCCGTCGGCCTCCTCGAGCGTCCCGGGCAGCTCGTCGAGAGCGCGGCTCAGCGCGTCGTCCTCGGCGGCGATCGCGGAGAACGTCGCGTTCCCCTGCGAGACGAGCGCCTGGAGGTCGCCGGACTGGCCCGCGACGCGCTCGGAGAGCGAGGCGAGGTTCGAGACGAGCCGGCGCAGCTCGCGGCGCCGGCCGGCGATCGCGGTCTGGAGCTCCTCCGTGCGCGCGAGAACCGGGCGCGTCGTCTTCAGCAGCTCGCGGAGGTTGACGGCGTTCTCGCCGTCGAGGCCGTCGCCGAGGCCCTGGATGAGCCCCTGCACGTAGCCGCGGACGTCGGCGTCGAGCCCGGCGAGCACCTCGTCGACGTTGACGCTCGGCGTCGCGCGCGAGACCGGCAGCACGTCGTCCTCGTCGAGGAGCGGAGCCTCGGGAGTGCCCGGGTCCATGTCGATCGTCATGTCCTGCAGCCCCGTGCGCGGGCGGACGAGGACCTTCGCGTCGGCGCGGACGCCGTCGAGCAGGTCGCGCTCGATGTCGAGCGACGCGACCGCACGGCCGTCGACGAGCGAGACGTCGGAGATGAGACCGACCCTCACGCCCGCGACCGTGACCGTCTGCCCCTGCCCCGGCGTGATCGCCTGGGCGGTCGGCAGCTCGACCTTCACCGTGTAGATGTCCTCCCACGGGAAGGTGAGGCGCTGGTTGACGAGGATGTAGCCCCCGACCACCGCGGCGATCGCGAGCAGGCCGACGATCGCGAGCAGCGTCGTGAAGTTGCGACGGATCTGCGTCTTGAGGCTCACTTGGTCGCCCCCTTCCGGTCACGCGCGCGCGCCGCGCGGAAGGCGGACCGCAGCTCCTTCAGGGAGTCGAGCCCCTTCAGCCGCTGCGTCGCCTTGCTCACGAGCTCGCCGCGACGCGCGTCGGAGAGCTTCACCGAGCGCTGCTGGGCCGGTGCCGGCGCGGCGTCGGCGCGGAGGTCCGGGAGGTCCTGGGTCTCGCACGGCACCTCGGGGGCGAACGGCGGGACCTTGTTCGGCGTGTAGCGCGGGCGCGCGCCGAGGATGGGCTCCTGCGTGAGGGAGACGAGGTCGCCGACCCCCGGGAGGGCCGTCGAGACGAGGTTCTCGCCGCCGCCCGCGTGGTAGCGGATGAGGCTGCCGTTCGCGTCGAAGTTGCCGCCCGCGGACGTGAGGCCGACCGGGAACGCGGCGATCTCCTGCCACACCGTGCGGTCGACGGAGAGCGCGCCGTCCTCGAGCTTCTTGTTGACGGTCGGCACGACGTTGCGGCTCACGCACGTCGAGATCCGGCGCGTGATGCCGAAGACCGCCCGCAGGCGGGGGTCGAGCGCGCGCAGGCCGGTGACCGCCGGGCGCAGGTCGTTGACGAGGGCGGGCAGCTCGTCGGAGTCGAGCAGCTCGGCCGTCGTCCGCACGAACGGGAGCGCGTCGTCGATCGCGCCGGGCGCGACGCGGAGCGCCGGGCGCAGCGCGGAGGCGAAGTCCTCGAGGGGCGGGAGTGCCGTGCGGATGTCGGCGAGGGCGGGGCGAGCGGTCGCGAGCGTCGAGTCGAGCGCGCGGAGGGAGCGCCCGAGGTCGTCGCGGTTCGCGGCGAGCGTCGTCACCGTGCGGGAGAAGCTCGTCACGAGGTCGGCGAGCTCGCGCTCGCGCGAGGCGAGCGCGCCCGAGATGACGGCCTGGTTGCGGATGAAGCGCGTGAGGTCGCCAGGACGCTCGCCGCGGGCGGCCTCGGCGACGATCGCGGTCGACGAGAAGGCGCCGTCCCAGTGCTTGAAGCCCTCGTTGACCGCTTCCGCGCCGCCCTCGTCGAAGGCCGTCGCGAGGTTCTCGACCGTCTCCTGGAGGTCGCGGCGGTTCGTCTTCTCGAGCGACCCGAGCACCTCGTCGAGCTGGACGGCGACCGAGTTCTGGGCGAGCGGGATCGTCCCGCCGTCGTCGATCGCGCCGGCCGCGGGCGTCCCCGGCTCGACGTCGACGAAGAAGTTCCCCTCGAGGAAGAGGCGAGGCCGGATCTTCATCTCGGCGTCGCGGTGGAGCGGACGCCCCTCGTCGTCGAGGTGGAGCGTCGCGATCGCGGTGCCCCCCGGCCCCTTCGTCATCTCGGCGACCTCGCCGACCTCGACGCCCGCGATGCGGACGGGGTCGCCCGCCTTCAGCGCCGTCGCGGCGGACGGGAAGACCGCCTCGACCTCGAAGTGACCCGCGAAGGGGTTCTGGAACTTCGTGAACCCGCCGTAGGTGAACAGGACGGTCGCGATGATCGCGATGACCCCGGCCTTGAACGGGTCGATGCTCCTCTTGCCGCCGCGGCGCATCAGCGGGTCCCTCCGACGTACGGCGGCGGCGACGTCTTCTCGGTCGCGAGCGGCTGCTCACCAGGAGCCGGCCCGATCTGCTGGCCGGGGACGAAGGTCTCGTTGCCGGGCTCGCACTCGCCGCCCGCGCCCGTGTCGGCGACGGGGTTCGCGTGCAGGTTCGCGTCGGCGACCGGGCTCTGGAGGATCTCGTTGCCGTTCCCGACGACCGGGATGAACCGGAACCACGTGCCCATCGTGTCGCCCTCGCTGATGACCTGCGGCACGTTGCGACCCCAGAGGCCGAGGTAGTTGCACTGCGTCTGGAACGGCGTGATGACCCGCAGCGCGCTCTCGAGCGAGGTGACCGTCGTCGTGAGGTTCTGCAGCGCCGGCGTGAGCGACGGGCGGCGCGAGAGGTCCTCGAGCTCGGCGAGCGTCCCGCCGAGGTCCTCGCCGAGGCGAGGCGTGCGCTCGAGGATCGGCGTCGCCGCGCGCAGACCCGCGGTGAGGCGGTTCGCCGTCGGCTCGAGGACGTCGACGGCCGGACGCGCGTCGCGCAGGAGCGCCGCGGTCTCGGAGAAGAGCGGGCGGGCCTCGCGGAAGGCGACGGCCGCGGCGCGCTGGCTCTCCGGCGCGACCTCGAGCGTGCGCTCGATGGCGGCGGACTCGGCGCCGAGCGCCTCGAAGGTCCGCGCGCCGGCCTCGAAGAGGCTCCCGAGCTGGGCGCTCACCGGACTGATCGCCGCCGTCGCGGACCGCGCCCCGCGCAGGAACCCCTGGAGGTTCGTCGACGGCGCGCTGAGGTTCGCGGCGACGCTGCGGAGGTCGCTCATCACCGGCGGCAGGTCGTCGAGGAGCCGGTTGATGTCCGGCCCGCGGCCGGCGAGGCCCGAGCCGAAGTCCTGCACGACGTCCTGGAGGTCGCCGCGGGTGTCCTCGTCGAAGACGCTGATCGCCTCGTCGAACGACACGATGTCGTTCGCCTGCGCGAGCGGGATCTCCCCGCCCTCGGGGATGTCCTGCGCGGCGGCGCCCGGGATGAGCTCGAGGTACTTGAGGCCGAGGTTCGACCTCTGGCGCACGGTGGCGCGCGTGTCGGCGGGCAGCGGCTGCGAGGCGGTCTCCAGGGAGACCGAGATGCGCGCGGCCGCGCCGCCGCCCGCGGCGGCGTCGAGGTCGGCGTCGATGTCGGTGATGACGCCGACGCGCGAGCCGCCGATGCGGACGTCGTTGCCCGGGACGAGCTCGGCGGCGTCGGGGACGACGACGTCGATCTCGTAGACGGGGACGAAGGGCAGGCCGTTGTTGGCGTTGTACGCGAGGAACACCGCGACGACGACGATGAGGGTCGTCACCGCCCCGATGAGGACGGGGTTCGCGGCGAGGCTCTGGCGGCTGCGGCGGTTGTTCACGGTCAGCCCCCGAGAAGGAAGTCGAGGAGGGACGTGTCCGCGGCGCCGCGACCCTGCCGGCCGCTGCCGAGCAGGCCGCCGACGCCCTTCTGGAGCTGCTCGAGGGCCTTGGGGGGCGTGCCGCCGCGGTTCGGGGCGAGGAGGCCCTCGACGGTGTCGCCGAGCGCCTTCGGCAGGTTGCCCACGACGTCGCCGAGGTCCGGCACGACCGGGGTCGGCGCCGTCTCACCGGGCGCGTTCCCCTGCGGGCCGGACGGCGCCGGCGCGGGCGTCGGAGCCGTGCGCGCGGGGGTCTTCTCGGCGGGAGCCTCCTCCTTCTCCGGCGCCCGGCGGCCTGCTGTCGTCCCCTTGCTCGCGGCGTAGTGCGTGGAGCACGACTCGACCGTGACGGTCGCGTAGAGGTTGCAGGTGTCGTGGACCATCGCGTAGGCGGGCAGGATGTGCGACACGCTGTCGAAGCGCGAGAGCGCGGCCGTGCCCCAGTACAGGAAGCGGAGGAGGCCCTCGAACGCGCCCTGGTCCTTCACGCTGACGAGGAAGTCGCGGAGCAGCACGCCGGTCGGCTGCGCGGCCTCGGCGAAGCGGCGCAGGCGGCGGACCTGCGGGGCGGCGGGCCCGACCGCGGAGCGGCCGTCGGCGGCTGCCTCGCCGAGCGCCTCGAGAGCGGGCTCGGCCGCCTCCGCGAACGGGCTGAGCTCGCGCACGAGCCGCGTCCCGGCGGGCGCGGCGTCGCCGAGCTCGTCGACGATCGGCGCGCCGTCCTCGCCGAGCTCGCGCAGCTCGCGCAGGGCGGGGCGCGCAGCGGACAGGAAGCCCGGCAGCTCGCGGATCGTCGCGCGCAGCTCGGCCTGACGGCGCGCGGTCGGCGCGCTCGCCGCGCGGGCGGCCGAGATGAAGTCGGCGACGTCCTCGCGACGCGTGTCGAGATCACCGACGATCTCGTCGGACTCGGCGATCAGCGCGCGGATCGTGTCTCGGTCCTCGTTGACGAGGCCGAGGAGGCGGTTCACCTCGTCGAACGCGGGGTCGGAGCGGCGGATCGTCTCGGCGAGGTCGTCGGCGCGGCCCGTGAGGCCGCCGCCGAGCGCGCTCAGGAGGAGCGCGGCCTGGGTCGGCACCGGGTCGCGGAACGTCGCGAGGACGAGATCGAGGTCGACCGGCGTGACGGTGTTCTCGACAGGGATCGTCGGCACCGAGTCGCCCGTCGCGACGAGGGGCTCGTCACCGGGACGGCCGGGGTCGCACTGCACGAACTTCTCGCCGATGAGCGACTGCGGCTGGATCGTGCACGTCGCGTCGGAGCCGAAGGGCCCGAAGCGCTCGTCGACGAGCATCTCGATGCGCGCCTGCTTGTCGCCGGTGAGCGTGACGTCCTCGACGCTCCCGACCTTCGCCCCGGCGATCTTCACGTCCTGGCCGGGGATGAGGAAGGCCGCGTTCTTGAAGATGGCGTCGACGCGGTAGCCGTCGCCGTCCCCGTCGCCCGCGCCGGCGAGCGCGAAGCCGAGGCCGAGGACGGCGGCCATCCCTGCGAGGGCGGCGACGAGGCGCCTCATGGCGCGTCCTCCGGCCGGCAGGGGACGTTCTCGGCCGGCGTGTTGTTCTTCGAGCTCTCGACCTGGCGGTAGCCGCCGCCGGGGCAGCGGAGGTTGTTTCCGCCCTGGAACGGCAGCGCGACGGCGTCGCCGAGCGGCGCGAGGAGGCCGGTGAGCGAGAGCTCGGACGCGATCGGCCCGATGCGCGCGTAGTGCCCGTTCGCGTCGTAGGAGTTCGCCTGCGTGCCGCCGAAGCCGGTGATGATGCCGTGGAAGATGTCCGGCACGTAGGGACGGGTGCCGCGGACGATGTGGTCGCTGTCCGCGATCGCCTGCGCGGCAGCGGAGAACGCCGGCAGGGCGCTGTCGCGCAGGCCGGGCGTCTGGCCGAGGAGCCCGCCGAGGTCCGGCAGGATGCCCTGGACCGCGTCGATCGCGGGACCGGACCGGCGCAGGAGGGGCTGGAGGTCCTCGACGAGCGTCGCCGCCTTCGGTGCGACCGGTCGCAGCTCACGCGCCGTCGGGACGAGCGTCGTGAACGTGCCGTCGAGATCGCGGAGCGTGCGCGTCGCGTCGGAGAGCGTCTCCGGCGCACGGGCGAGGATGCCGGTGAGCGCCGCGCGCTCGTCGGAGATCTCGCGGGCCGTCGCCGCGGCGCCGCCGAGCGCGGCGTCGAGGTCGGAGCTGCGGCTCGCGACCGCGCTCACGACGGAGGAGGTCTGGACGAGGAAGCCGCGCAGGGCGGTCGAGTCACGGCCGATGTCGCGGACGAGGAGGCCGAGCTGCGAGAGCGCCGGGTTGAGGGCGACGAGCCCCTTGTTCGCCGCGGCGGACCGGCCCTCGAAGATCGCGCGCTGGTTGCGCAGGAGGTCCTGGGTGGCCTCCCGCGTCTGCGCGTCGAGGGCGGAGAGGACGCTGTCGATCTCGACGACCGCCTGCGTGTTCTCCGCCTCGATCGTCGCGCCCTCGGGGAGCGTGTCGTTCGAGTTCGGCCCCGGGTGGAGCTGGATGAAGCGCGCCGCGACGCTCGAGAGCGAGGGGACGCGGATCTCGGCGGTCGTGCCCTCGTGCAGCGGGGTGAGGTCGTCGTCGGTGATCGTCACCTTCACCTCGGCGACGTTGTCGTCGCCGAGCTCGATCGCGTCGACGGTGCCGACCGCGAGGCCCCCGACCTTCACCTGGTTGCCGTTCACGAGCTGGCTCGCGTTCTCGAACCGCATCGTCAACTCGTAGTCGTCGCCGCCGGAGAGCAGGAGGGCGCCCGCCGCGACGACGGCCACGACGAGCGCTGCGAGCGCGACGACCCTCCCGATCACGTGAGTGCTCTCTCTTCCCTTGCCGATGAGATGCGCCTGACGACGACTGCCATCCGGGACCCACCCAGCACGGGACCACGCGGTGACCTGACTCACCGCATGCCAGGGGGTGGGACTGGCGGGACGGAAAGCTACTCCATCGCCGGGCGGACGGCGCCGGTAGCGGACGCACGACCGGCGGGAGCGGGGACTACGATGGCGGCCGTGCCATCGGTGACGCGCCAGTCGGGCGGCGGACGCGAGCGGCGTCAGGCAGTCGAGGAGAACGTCATCGCGGCCGTCGAGAGACTGCTCCGCGAGGGTGAGAGCTTCACCGGCCTCGGCGTCCAGCGGATCGCGGACGAGGCCGGGATCGCTCGCAGCACGTTCTACGTGCATTTCGCGGACAAGACCGACCTCCTCATGCGCGCGACCGACGTGGCGACGCACGACCTCTTCGCGATCGCCGAGGACTGGGTCTCGGGCGAGCACGAGCGCGAGGCGCTGACGGAGACGATCGCGGCGATCATCGCCCAGCGCCGGGCCCACGCGCCGATCCTCGCCGCGCTCGACGAGCTCGCCGCCTACGACGGGACCGTCGCGGCGTTCTGGCGCGAGCGCATCGGCCGGTTCGCGACCCGCCTCGCGACGCGGATCGCCGACGAGGTCGGCACCGGCCGGGCGCCGGCGAGCGTCGACCCCGCGACGACCGCCCGCTGGATCGCGTGGGGCGTCGAGCGCACGGTCGCCGCCCACGTCGCCGAGGACGACGGCGCAGGGGACGCGCAGCTCGCGCGGACGGCCGCCCGCGCGATCTGGGCCGCGATCTACGCCCCCGACTGACGCCACGGCGCCCGGGACGCCGCCGGCGCGCGGACCGGACCCGGGGCTGCGCCTGCGCCTGCGACCGCCGCCTTGACACGCCATCGCGAGCCGGACATAGTGTCCGACAGTCTGTCCCGGACCGCAGGAGGACCTCCGCATGTCGTCACGCACGATCCCCGACCTCTCGAAGCTCGCCTTCTGGACGCAGCCGCGCGACGCGCGCGAGGCCGACTTCCGCCGGCTCCGCGACGAGGCGCCGGTCTCGTGGCACGACCAGCCGGAGTCCCAGGCGATCGACGTCGGCGAGCTCGGCACGGGCGGGTTCTGGGCGATCACCCGCTACGACGACATCAAGGCGATCTCGCGCGACCCCGAGCGCTTCTGCTCGGGCAAGGGCATCATGCTCGAGGACGTCCCCCAGGAGTTCCTCGACGCCGCGCAGTCGTTCATCGCGATGGACGGCGAGCGGCACCGGCGCATCCGCGGGCTCGTCTCGGCGGGCTTCACGCCGCGCCAGGTGCGCCACCTCGAGGACGGCGTGCGCGCCGACGCGCGCACCATCGCCGACGACCTCGAGGGGCACGAGGAGGGCGACTTCGTCGAGATCGTGGCGAAGCGCCTTCCGCTCATGACGATCATGCGCATGCTCGGCGTGCCGGAGGAGGAGCGCGAGACGATCGTGCACGAGGCCGACGCCATGGTGTCGTGGAACGACCCGGACTACCTCCAGGGCCGCGAGCCGCTCGAGGTCATCGCGACCGCCCTCTTCAAGATCCACGAGGCGTGCGGCCGCTACATCGCCGAGCGGCGTGAGACGCCCGGCGACGACCTCCTCAGCGCGATCGTCCACGCCGAGGTGGAGGGCGAGCGGCTCACCGACCACGAGATCGCGGCGTTCTTCGTGCTCCTCTGCGTCGCGGGCAACGACACGACGCGGCACACGACGTCCCACGCGATGCTCGCCCTCACCGAGCAGCGCGACCAGCGCGCTCTGCTCCTCGAGGGCTTCGAGGGCCGGATCGACGCCGCGGTGGAGGAGTTCATCCGCTGGGCCAGCCCGGTCATGACGATGCGCCGCACGGTGACCGAGGACGTCGTCGTGCGCGGGGAGAAGCTGTCGGCCGGCGAGAAGCTCGTGCTCTTCTACCCGTCCGGCAACCGCGACGAGCGCGCGATCGACGATCCGTTCCGCTTCGACATCACGCGGGACCCGAACCGTCACCTCGGCTTCGGCGGCGGCGGCCCGCACTACTGCATGGGCGCGGCGCTCGCGCGGCTCCAGCTCAAGACGCTGTTCGGCGAGCTGCTCGGCCGCTATCCCGACCTCGAGGTGGCCGAGCCCAACCTCCTCGTCGGCAACTTCATCAACGGCATCAACCGGATGCCGATGCGCCGCGGCGCGCCCGCCTGACCCTGCGCCGACCCCTCGACATGCGTCCGCCGGGCGCGTCGGCGGGCGCCTGGACGCTTGACGACGCTCCGATTCCGGGTAGACCGTCATCATGGCGATCGTGTCCGAGAGCACCGACCCCCGGACGGGTGCGACCTTCACCCTCGACCGGCTCGAGCTGAAGGGGGACATCCTCGTCGTGAGCGGGCGGTGGGCGGACGTGCGGGAGGTCCGGTTCACGCGCCCGGAGCTCCTCACCGGCGACGGCGATCGCACGCGGGCGGTCGCCGCCCACCGTCCGTGGACGCCGCGGGGCGCTCAGCGGTGGACGGTGAAGTTCCTGTGGGAGGACGACCCCGAGGGCCTGCGAGGCGCCCGCATCTCCGTCGGCGCGGGCATCGTGGTCCCGATCCTCGGCGACGACGACCCGGTCCCGGTGCGCGAGCCCGCGGACGAGGAGAGCGAGGCGGCGAGCTCGACCGCGCCGAAGAAGAAGCCCGCGGCGAAGAAGGGCGCGGCGAAGAGCGGCGCCGGCACGACGCCGCCGGCGGACGGCGGGCCGAAGCGGACGCCCACCGCGAAGAAGAGCGCCGAAAGCACGAAGAGCACGGCGATCTCCGCGGTCCCCGAGGAGGCGAGCAGCGCCCAGCTGCGCCGGCGGATCCGCCGGCTCGAGGGCGAGCTCGACGCGCTGCGCGAGGAGCGCGACACCGCGGTGGAGGCCGCCGACAAGCTCCGGCACCAGCTCCACGCCGCGCAGGAGGAGGTGCAGCGGCGACCGCCGCCGCGCGAGCGTCACGCGGAGTGGGACGACGAGGACGAGGAGGCGATCGGCATGCGGTCCAAGCCGCGCACGGTCCTCCCCGGCGACGACCTCGAGCGCATGCCCGCCCCTCCCCTCCGCAGCCGGCTCTCCGAGTCCGACCTCGTCGCGATCCGCCTCGGGGCGACGATCGCGGCGCTCGTCGGGTTCGTCCTCCTGATCGTGCTGATCGGGATCCTGTTCTGAGCCCTCAGACCGCGGCGGCCTCGCCGCGGAGGACGCCCTGGAGGCGGTCGGTGATGATCGCCTCGGCCTCCGTGACCATGCGCTCGACGAGCTCCTGGCAGGTCGGGACGTCGTGGATGAGCCCCTGGCAGAGCCCGGCCGTCCAGATGCCGGCGTCCGGGTCGCCGTCCTCGTAGACCTTGCGGCCCCGCTGGCCGGACACGAGGTCCTTGATGTCCTCGAAGCCGCCGCCCGCCTTCTCGATCTCCCGGACCTCCTGCGAGACCTTGTTCCTCGCGACCCGGGCGGTGTTGCGGAACGGGCGGAAGATGTGCTCGGTCTGACGCTCGTCGGCCTGGACGATGTGCTGCTTGATGTTCTCGTGGATCGGCGACTCGACCGTGCACATGAAGCGCGTGCCCATGTTCACCGCGTCGGCGCCGAGCGCGAGCGCGGCGACGACGCCGCGGGCGTCCGCGATCCCGCCCGAGGCGATGATCGGGATCTGCAGCTTGTCGGCCGCGGCCGGGATGAGCACGAGGTTCGGCACGTCGTCCTCGCCGGGGTGACCCGCGCAGTCGAAGCCGTCGACGGAGACGGCGTCGACGCCGATCGACTCCGCCTTGAGCGCGTGCCGGACGGTCGTCGCCTTGTGGATGACCTTGATGCCGGCCGGCTTGAAGACCTCGAGGAACTCGGTCGGGTTGTTGCCGGCGGTCTCGACGATCTTCACGCCGGACTCGACGATCGCCTGCGCGTACTCCATGTACGGCGGCGGCTTGATCGCGGGGAGGATCGTGAGGTTGACGCCGAACGGCTTGTCGGTGAGCTGCTTGACCCGGTCGATCTCCTTCGACAGGTCCTCGGGGGTCGGCTGGGTGAGCGCGGTGAGGCACCCGAGCGCGCCGGCGTTCGCGACCGCGGCGATGAGCTCCGCGCGGCCGACCCACTGCATGCCTCCCTGGACGATCGGGTGCTCGATGCCGAACGTCTCCGTGAACCTCGTCGTGAACATGGCGCGGACCCTAGCGATCGATCGCCGCCGCGCCGGTGCGGCCCGGGCGGCGCCGACCCGCCGGCGGGAGGGGCCGCTCGTCCTCAGCGACGGCGCTTCGGAGGCAGGTCGGTCGCGACGCCCTCGGCGACCTCCGCGGCGAGGCCGACCGTCTCGACCAGCGTCGGATGGGCGTGGACGGTGAGCGCGACGTCGCCCGCCTCGGCGCCCATCTCGATCGCGAGGCCGATCTCGGCCATCAGCTCTCCCGCGCTCGGCCCGACCGCGCCGCCGCCCAGGACACGGCGGCTGGCCGGGTCCACGAGGAGCTTCGTGAGTCCCGTGCCGGCGTCCATCGAGAGCGCGCGACCGCTCGCCGACCACGGGAACGCCGCCTTCTCGTACTCGACGCCCTGCTCCTTCGCCTCGGTCTCGGTGAGGCCGACCCAGGCGACCTCCGGATCGGTGTAGGCGACCGACGGGATCGCTCGGGCGTCGAACGCGACGTCCTCTCCGGAGACGACCTCTGCGGCGACCTTCGCCTCGTGCGAGGCCTTGTGCGCGAGCATCGGCCCGCCGATGACGTCGCCGATCGCGTGGATGTGCGGGACCGAGGTCCGCAGCTTCTCGTCGACCTCGACGACGCCGCGATCGTCGACGCGGACGCCGGCCGCGTCGAGGCCGAGCCGGTCGCCGTTGGCTCGCCGACCGACGGCGACGAGGACGCGGTCGAAGTCCCTCTCGCCCTCCCCGTCGCCGGAGAAGGTCGCGTGGAGACCGTCGTCGCGTGCCTCGACCGACTCGACCTTCGTCTTCAGCCGCACGTCGGCGCCGCGCTCCTGCAGCGCCTTCGCGAGAGGCTTCACGAGGTCGGTGTCGGCGCCGGGGATGAGCTGATCGGCGATCTCGACGATCGTGATCTCCGAGCCGAGCGCCGAGTACACGGTCGCCATCTCGAGGCCGATGATGCCGCCGCCCACGACGAGGAGCCGGCCGGGGATCTCGGGGAGCTCGAGCGCCCCGGTGGAGTCCATGACCCGCGGGTCGTCGTACGGGATGCCGGGCAGCTCGATCGGGTCCGACCCCGCCGCGACGATCGCGTGGTCGAAGGCGATCGTCCGCGTCCCGCCGTCGGGGGCGGTCACCTCGAGCGTCCGCGGGCCGGTGAAGCGGCCCTCCCCGCGCTCGACGCGCACCCCCCGGCGGTCGGCCATGCCCTGCACGCCGCCGGTGAGACGGCCGACGACGTCGTCCTTCCACCCGCGCAGCCGCTCGAGGTCGATCTCGGGCTCCCCGAACGCGATCCCGTTCGTCGCGGCGTGGCGCGCCTCGGTGATCGTCGCCGCCGCGTGGAGGAGCGCCTTCGAGGGGATGCACCCGACGTTGAGGCAGACGCCGCCGAGGGCGCTGTGACGCTCGACGAGGACGACGTCCCGCCCGAGGTCCGCGGCCCGGAAGGCCGCGGTGTAGCCGCCGGGGCCGGAGCCGAGGACGAGCACGTCCGCGGAGAGGTCGGCGTCAGGTCGTTCTGGCGCGTCTCCGCTCGGCTTATCGTCACCCTCGACCTCGACCTGAGGTTCAGGTGATGACGCGTCGGAGCCGTGGGAATCGGGCTCTGAGCCGTCACCGTCCTCCGTCGTCTCGAGCACGACGATCTCGGTGCCCTCGGAGACGGAGTCCCCCACCGCGACGAGGATCTCGCGCACGACACCGGCCTGGGGCGCGGGGATCTCGACGGTCGCCTTCTCGCTCTCGAGCACGACGAGCGGGTCCTCGGGCGCGACCTCGTCGCCGACGCTCACGAGGATCTCGATGACCGGGACGTCGTCGAAGTCGCCGATGTCGGGGACGGCCACCCGTGTCGTCGCGCTCACAGCAGGACCCTCCGCAGGTCGCCGAGGACGCCGGCGAGGTGGACGCAGAAGCGCGCCGCCGCCGCGCCGTCGATGACCCGGTGGTCGTAGGTGAGCGAGAGCGGGAGCATGAGCCGGGGGACGAACTGCTCGCCGTCCCACACCGGCCGCATCTGCTGGCGGACGACCCCGAGGAGGGCGACCTGCGGCGGGTAGATGATCGGTGAGAAGCCCGTGCCGCCGATGCCGCCGAGCGAGCTGATCGTGAAGACGGCGCCGCTCATCTCCTGCGGCGAGAGCTTGCCGGCGCGGGCCTTGCCGCTGAGCTCCGTGAGGTCCGCCGCGATCTCGAAGAGCCCCTTGCGGTCGACGTCCCGCACGACCGGCACGACGAGGCCGTTCGGCGTGTCCGCGGCGAAGCCGAGGTGGAGGTCGCGCTTGACGATGACCTCGTCGCCGTCGAGCTGGCTCGCGAAGCGCGGGAACGCCCGCAGCGAGGCCGCCGTCGCCTTGAGGAGCAGCGAGACCATCGTGATCTTCACGTCCTCCTGCTCGGCGTTGAGCTGCTTGCGGAACGCCTCGAGCTCGGTGACGTCGGCGTCCTCGTGGTGGGTGACCTGAGGCACCTCCTGCCAGGCCGCCGTGAGGTTGCGCGCGCTGATCTGCTGGATCCGCGTGAGCGGCACGCGCTCGTCGCCCTCGGCCTCGCGCGGGCCGGCGCCCCGGGGCTTCTCCGGAGCCGCCGCGGCCGCGGCGCCGCCGGAGGCGGCGGCCTCCACGTCCTCGCGCGTGATGCGGCCCTTGCGGCCCGACCCGCTCACCGTCGAGAGGTCGACGCCGCGCTCGCGGGCGAGGCGCCGGACGACGGGACTCGCGTGGACGGGACCCCCGTCCGCCCGTGCCGGCGCCGCGGGCTCCTGGGCCGCCTCCGCCGCGGGCTCCTGGGCCGGTGCCGCCGCGGGCTCCTCCGCGTCCGCGGTCTCCTCGACCTGCGGCTCGCCGGACGCCTCGTCCCCGCCGGGCTCCTCACCACCGCCGGACTCCTCACCGCCGCCGGACTCGGCGGGAGCGAGGCGGAGGAGCGGATCGCCCTCGCTCACCAGGTCCCCGACCTTCACGAGGATCTCCTCGACGGTCCCGGCCTGCGGGGCCGGGACCTCCATCGTCGCCTTGTCGCTCTCGAGGACGACGAGCGGATCCTCGGGGGCGACCTCGTCGCCGACGCTCACGAGGATCTCGATGATCGGGACGTCGGTGAAGTCACCGATGTCCGGGACGACTACCTCCGCCACGGGGCCTCCACGTCAGGGTCGATGCCGTAGGACTCGATGGCCCCCGCGACCGCGGAGGGCTCGACGGCGCCGTCTCGCGCGAGCGCGTCCAGCGCCGCGACGGCGACGTGCTGGCGGTCGACCTCGAAGAAGCGCCGCAGCGTCTCGCGGGTGTCGCTGCGGCCGTAGCCGTCCGTGCCGAGGACGACGTAGCGGTCCTCGATCCACGGGCGGATGCCGTCCGGGAGGGCGCGCATGTAGTCGCTGGCCGCGACGACCGGCCCGCCCCCTCCGGGCAGCTGCTCGCCGACGTACGAGGTGCGTCTCTCGTCGCCCGGATGCAGCCGGTTCCAGCGATCGGCGGCCATGCCCTCCCGCCGCAGCTCGGTGAACGACGTGACGCTCCACACCTCCGCGCGCACCCCGTGCTCGTCGCGGAGCAGGTCGGCGGCGGCGAGGACCTCGCCGAGGATCGTCCCCGACCCGAGCAGGCGGACGACCGGCCCGTCGCCCTCGGGCGCCTCCGCGATGCGGTGCATCCCCTTGAGGATCCCCTCCGCGGAGCCCTCGGGCATCGGGGGATGCACGTAGTTCTCGTTCATCACGGTGAGGTAGTAGAAGACGTCCTCCTGCTCGGCGACCATGCGCCGCAGGCCGTCCTGGACGATGACCGCGAGCTCGTAGGCGTAGGCGGGGTCGTAGGACACGCAGTTGGGGATGAGCGCCGCCTGGAGGTGGCTGTGCCCGTCCTCGTGCTGGAGCCCCTCGCCGTTGAGCGTCGTGCGCCCCGCGGTGCCGCCGATGAGGAAGCCGCGCGACCGGCTGTCCCCCGCCGCCCACGCGAGGTCGCCGATCCGCTGGAAGCCGAACATCGAGTAGAAGACGTAGAAGGGCACCATCGTCGCCCCGTGGTTCGCGTAGGACGTCGCCGCGGCGATCCACGAGCTGAACGCGCCCGCCTCGTTGATCCCCTCCTGGAGGATCTGCCCGCTCTTGTCCTCGCGGTAGAACATGAGCTGGTCGCGGTCCTCGGGCTGGTAGAGCTGGCCCACCTGGCTGAAGATCCCGAGCTGGCGGAACATCCCCTCCATCCCGAAGGTCCGCGACTCGTCGGGGACGATGGGGACGACGTGGGGGCCGAGGCCCTTGTGGCGGATGATCGTCGCGAGGATCCGCACGAACGCCATCGTCGTCGAGATCTCGCGGTCGCCGGAGCCGTCGAGCTGGACCTGGAAGGCGTCGAGGTCGGGGATGGGGAGCGCCGGCGCCTCGGCCACCCGCTGCGGCAGCGACCCGCCGAGCTCCTCGCGCCGCTCGCGCAGGTACCGCATCTCCGGCGACTCCCCGTCCGGCTTGTGGAGAGCCGCCTCGCGCACCTCGTCGTCGCTGAGGTCGAGGTCGAAGCGCTCGCGGAAGGCGAAGCGCGCGTTCTCATCCATCTTCTTCTGCTGATGGGTGATGTTCTGGCCCTCGCCGGCCGTCCCCATCCCGTAGCCCTTCACGGTCTTCGCGAGGATGACCGTCGGCTGACCGGTGTGGGCCATCGCGGCGGCGTAGGCGGCGTGGACCTTCTTCGGATCGTGCCCGCCGCGGTCGAGCGCCCAGATCTCGGCGTCGGACATGCCCTTCACCCGCTCGGCGAGCTCGGGATAGGTGCCGAAGAAGTGCTCGCGGACGAACGCGCCGTCCCGCGCCTTGTAGGCCTGGTAGTCGCCGTCGACCGCCTCCTCCATGCGGCGGACGAGGAGGCCGTCCTCGTCGGCGGCGAGGAGGGGGTCCCAGCGCGAGCCCCAGATGACCTTGATGACGTTCCAGCCCGCCCCGCGGAACTCCATCTCGAGCTCCTGGATGATCTTGCCGTTGCCGCGGACCGGCCCGTCGAGGCGCTGCAGGTTGCAGTTGACGACGAAGACGAGGTTGTCGAGGTGCTCGCGCCCTGCGAGCGAGATCGCGCCCATCGACTCGGGCTCGTCCATCTCGCCGTCGCCCATGAACGCCCACACCTTCCGGCCGGCCGTCTCCGAGATGCGCCGGCCGGCGAGGTACTTCATGAACCGCGCCTGGTAGATCGCCATGATCGGGCCGAGGCCCATCGAGACGGTCGGGAACTGCCAGAAGTCGGGCATGAGCCACGGGTGCGGGTAGGAGGACACGCCGGGGACCCCCGGCTCCGCCTCCCGCCGGAATCCCGCGAGGTCGTCCTCGGAGAGCCGCCCCTCGAGGAAGGCTCGCGCGTAGATGCCGGGCGACGAGTGGCCCTGGATGTAGACGAGGTCGCCGCGGTTCTCCTCGGTCGGCGCGCGCCAGAAGTGGTTGAACCCGACCTCGTAGAGCGTGGCGGCGGACTGGTAGCTCGAGATGTGCCCGCCGATGCCGGAGGCCTTCGCGTTGGCCTGGAGGACCATCGCCGTCGCGTTCCAGCGCACGAGCGAGCGGACGACCCGCTCGAGCGCGGGGTCCCCTGGCATGTCGGGCTCGGTGTCGGCGGGGATCGTGTTGACGTAGGGCGTCGAGAGCTCGGCGCCGGTCTGCACGCCGTTCACGCGCGCGCGGGAGAGGACGGCGGTGAGGAGCTGTCGCGCGCGGTCGCGGCCGTCGACCTCCATCACCGCGTCGAGGGCCTCGAGCCACTCGCGGGTCTCGACGGGATCGATGTCCTCGTGCGTGTCCTGCGTGCTCATTCGTCGGCCTCGGGGATCGGTGTGGTGGACGTCGTGGACTGGGTCCCGGGCCCTCCCGAGGCGAAGTACTCGGGGTGCTCGGCGCGGAGAGCCGGGATGCTCGACAGCACCATGCTCAGGTGGTGACGCATCGCGCGCTCGGCGCGCTCGGCGTCGTGGGCCGCGAGCGCCTCGACGATCTCGCGGTGCTCGCTCACCATCTCCCCGAGGAAGCCCGGCTCGGGGAGGCTGAGCCGGCGGACGCGGTCGAGATGGCCGTTCGCCCGGCGGCTGAGGTCCCACGCGATCGCGCGCCCGCTCAGCTCGCAGATCGTCCGGTGGAGCTCCTCGTCGAGCCGGTCGAAGGTCTCGGGGTCGGCGGCTTCGACGGCGCGGGCCTGCGCGTCGAGGATCGACTCGAGCGCGCGGACGCCGACGTCGTCGATCCGCTCGCTCGCGAGCCGCACGGCGGCGCACTCGAGCGCCTCGCGGACGAACTGGGCGTCGGCGATGCCCTCGTCGCTGATCTGCGTGACGTAGGTCCCGAGCTGGGGGACGATCGCGACGAGGCGCTCCTCCCGCAGGGCGGCGAGCGCCTCGCGGACGGGCGTGCGGCTCACGCCGAGCTCGCCGGCCAGCTCGTTCTCGGAGAGCTTGCGACCCGGCTCGAGGCGGGCGCTGAGGATCGCCTCACGCAGCTTCGCGTAGGCGAGCTCACGTGCGGGACCGGAGCGCTCCGTGAGATCGAGCCTCATTCGGACACTAGTATGCAGGGCCGGTGAGGTGGCCGTCAACCGGCCCTCTGCCCTGCGAGGCGCAGGAACGTGTCGTCAGGCGTCACGATGCTGCGGCTCGTGGCCGCGAGGGGGTCAGCGCGCGGACGGAGGCGTCACCTCGCGCCGGGGCGGGGGCTCGCGGATGCCGCGCTGGTGCAGCGCGAAGCCGACGCCGCCGAAGACGAGGGTGATCATGACGACGAAGAGGAGCGCCGTCGTCACGGGGCCGTCCGGAAGCAGGAAGTAGAGGAGCGTGCTCGTCCCGGCCGCGGCGAGCATGACGCCCCACATTCGGAACGGGAACAGCAGCGGTGAGGGAGTGTCGCGCATGCCTTCGGACTACCCGGTGCGCACGGGCCTCACCCGTCGGCGTGGACGACGGCGCGTCCGCGGTCGAGCTCCTCGACGACCGACCGCTCGGCGTGGACGACGAGCGTCGCGCCCGGTGCGACCGTCGTCGCGGCGTCGACGTCGGCCCAGTAGCTGCCGTCCGGAAGGGAGACGCCGAGGACCGTCGCTCCCCGCTCACGCAGGCCGAGCTCCCCGAGACGCCGACCGGCGATCGCATCGCCCTCCCGCACGGCGAGCTCGGCGACGACGCGGTTCTCGGGAAGCTCGAGGAGCTCTCCCGAGTCCTTCTCCGGGAGGTCGGTGTAGCGCTCGAGCACCCAGGCGATGCCGGCGGTGAGCCGCTCGTCGACCCAGCGGCTGCGCGACAGGCGCACGAGCGCGATGAGCCCGCCGACGAGGAGCAGCACGCGGAGCAGCTCGGGTCCGCTCGCCCCGCCCCGGAAGCCGAGGATGAGGCCGCTCGCCGCCGCGACGATGCCCGCGTTGCCGAGGAGCATGAGGAGCATGACGACGCGCCGGCGGACGGGATGGTTGACGACGGACTCCGACTCGTCCGTCGTGAACCCCGCGCCCGTGAACGCCGACCGCGCCTGGAAGCGCGCGCTCTCGCGCGACATCCCCGACGCGACGAGGACGACCGTCGCGACGCGCGTGACGACGAGCGAGACGGCGACGACGGCGAGGAGCGAGGCGATCGCGAACACACGCGTGGAGTACCCGGTCCCGCGCGCGGTCAGCCCCCCACCGCCACGAGGACGCGGTCGGGATCCCACCGGGCGCGGACCCGCTGCCCGAGAGCGGGACGGTCAACCTCCTCGTCCTCACGATGCGCCACGCCGAGGAGGCGGAGCGCGCGCTCGGCCTCCTCGATCGCGGAGAGGCGGAGGCCCGTCGTGTCGGCTCGCGGTTCGGCGCCTTCTACCTCGACCACGCGCGCGGCTACTGGCACCTCATGTTCGGCTCGCTCGCGACGGGCGAGGCGCACGCCCGCACCGGTCTCGCCGTCGCGAGCGAGGCCGGGCTCCCGCTCTCCATCGTCAGCCTCCGCGCCCTCCTCGTCGAGCTGCTCGTCGAGCAGGACCGCGTCGACGAGGCCGCGGAGGCCGTCGCCGGCGTCGACCTCTCGCCGCCCATGCGCCTCGAGCGCGGGTGGGCGCTCCACGATCTCGGGGCGCGGCTGCGGCGCGACGGCCGGCGCGCCGACGCGCGCGATCCCCTCCGCGAGGCGCTCGATCTCGCGGAGCGCTGCGAGGCGCGGCTCCTCGCGCGTCGGGTCCGCGACGAGCTCGCGGCGTCCGGCGCGCGACCGCGCCGCAGCGCGCTGAGCGGCCCGGAGTCCCTCACGCCGAGCGAGCGCCGCGTCGCGGACCTCGCCGCCGAGGGGCTCAGCAACCGCGAGATCGCCGAGGCGCTGTGGGTGACCCGCAAGACCGTCGAGCTGCACCTCTCGAACGCCTACGGGAAGCTCGGCATCCGCTCGCGGACGCAGCTCGGCGACGTGCTGACACCGGGCTGAGAACCACCCCTGGAACGAGACGGCCGCTCGGAAGGCGGCCTTCCGTGGATGGGGGGCGCCGCCGACGGGCCCGGTCGGCGCTCCGTCCCCGAGCGGGACCCGGGGCGCGGCGCCGTCCCTCTAGCATCGGACGGATGCTCGCCGGCTACGGCCACCTGCTCGCCGCCGCGCGGCGCCTCCAGTGGGACGCCGACGCGATCGACCTCACCGCGGACGCCGAGGGGCTCGCCCGCCTGTCGGCGCCTCGCGCCGAGCGGATCCGCGGGCTCGTCGCGGGGTTCTGCGTCGCCGAGGCCGCCGTCGCCTCGGAGCTGGCGCCGTTCGTCGCCGCCGCGCCGCCGGGCGAGGCCCGCGACTGCTTCGCGGTGCAGCAGGGCGACGAGGAGCGCCACGCGCGGTTCTTCGCGCGACTGGCGACGGAGGTCGTCGGCATCGACCCCGATGACGAGGCGCGCGCGCTCGCGGGCGAGCCCATCGTGGCGCTCTTCGAGGAGGAGCTCCCCCGCCGGGCGACGGCCCTCGCGGGCGGCGACTGCGCGCTCGCCGACGCCGTCGGGCTCTACCACCTCGTCCTCGAGGGGATCGTCTTCGCCGTCGGGCAGGACGCCCTCCTCGCCGAGTGCGAGACCGCGGGGACGCTTCCCGGCATGCGTGAGGGCGTCGCGCGCGTCCAGGGGGACGAGCGGTGGCACGTCGGCCTCGGCGTCCTCTCCCTGACGGAGGCCGGCCGACCCGTCGACGTCGAGGGGCCCGCCGCGCTCGCCGCCCGCGCGTGGGGCGACGACGTCGCGACGGCCGAGCGGCTCGGAGCCGTGCTCGCCGCCCACCGCCGGCGCCTGCGCTTCCTCCCGGTCGCCGGAGCAGCGCGATGACCCCACGCGACGCCGCCCCCACCGGGATCCACGAGACGGTCCTCTACGCCGACGACCTCGAGCGGACGGCCGCGTTCTACCGCGACGTCATCGGCCTCCGTCTCATCGTCGGACCGAACCGCGTGCTCGCCGCTCTGCGCGTCGATCCGCGCAGCGTGCTCCTCCTCTTCGCGCCGGACGAGTCGATCGTCGGCGGCCGCGACGTCCCGAGCCACGGGGCGCGCGGGCCGGGTCACGTCGCGTTCTCCGCCGACGAGGCCGTGCTCGCCGCGATCCTCGGCCGCAGCGCGGAACACGGCGTCGAGGTCGAGCGCGAGCTCACCTGGCCGCGCGGCGGACGCTCGGTCTACCTGCGGGACCCCGCCGGCAACTCGGTGGAGATCATCGTCGGCGAGATCTGGCCCGACTGACGCCTCGGGAGGTGGACGTGTCGGGCCAGGACGTCCGGGTAGACCGAGGCGATGAGCCGGTTCGCCGACCGGACGCACGCAGGCCGCGCGCTCGCCGAGCGCCTCGCCGAGTACGGGCGGCGCGACGACGTGACGATCCTCGGGCTCGCGCGCGGCGGCGTCCCGGTCGCCGCGGAGACCGCGAAGCTCCTCGATCTCCCCTTCGACGTGTTCCTCGTACGCAAGCTCGGGGTCCCCGGGCACGCCGAGCTCGCGATGGGCGCGATCGCCTCCGGCGGCGTGCGCGTCATGAACGACGACGTCGTGCGCGATCTCGGGCTCTCCACGGAGTCCGTCGAGTCGGTGGCCGCGGCCGAGCGCGAGGAGCTCGAGCGCCGCGAGCGCGCCTACCGCGGCGGTCGACCGCCCGCGCGGATCGCCGGGCGCACGGTCATCGTCGTCGACGACGGCCTCGCGACCGGCGCCTCGATGCGGGCTGCGATCCGCGCGCTCGCCGACCGGGGCGCGGAGGCGATCGTCGTCGCGGTCCCGGTCGCCCCGCCCCAGACCTGCGCCGAGCTCGAGGCCGAGGCGGACGGAGTCGTCTGCGCGCACACCCCCGAGCCGTTCCGAGCCGTCGGGCTCTGGTACGACGACTTCGGCCAGGTCTCCGACGACGAGGTCCGCGAGCTCCTCGCCGCGGCGTGAGCGGCGTCTGCGCGAACGGCGCGGCGAGCCGGTTCACCGAGCCCGCCGAGCGGGACGGCGCCACATCTTCCTGAACGTGCGTTTGAACGCCGCGCCTGCGGGGGACCGGTGCCGTGAGCGTCTGCGGCTCGGGCGCTCCTCCCCCCAGGATCGGCGACACCGGCGACCACCGGACGCAGCGGCCGCCGACCTCTCTCCCCCCGCCGACGGCCCGCGCGAATGCGCGGGCCGTCGTCGTTCCGGCCCTCCGCGAGCGGGCGCGCCGACGTCGTCCATGGTCGTTTCCCGGCCCGCTCCCCGGGCAGCGGACGTCCGGCCCGCCCACGTCTGAACGAGGAGGGTTCAGATGCGACGCGACAGAGGAACCACAGCCGAGCGCGACGAGGTGCGCGTCCGCGGCGGCGACATCTCGGAGCACGCCGGCGACCTGCTCACCGACGAGCTCCGCGACGCGACCGGCCGGGACGACGTGCGGGCCGTGCCCGGCGAGCGCTCGGCCCGTGCGACCGACGCCGGTGCCGGCCACTCGCCGATGGTCGCCGCGCTCGCCGACAACCGCGCGGTCGTCGGGATCGCGTTCTTCGCCCTGCTCGCCGTCGGAGGCGTCATCGCGATCACCACCGGAGAGTGGTGGGCGCTCGTCGCCGCCTCGGTCGTCCACGCCTTCGGCACGCTCGCGATCGCCGGCGGCGCGATCCAGTTCACGACCGAGGTCGAGCACGTCGACCCCCACACCGCGGCCCGACTCCAGCAGGAGGGCATCGGCGACCCGGACCGCCTCCTCTCCGATCTCGTCGACGAGGTCGCCGGGACGCTCGGGGACCACCCGACGCCCGCGGTCGTCGCGGGCGGGCGCAACCGCACCGACGGTCCCCGCTCGGACCGCGCGCACGCGACGGCGCAGCAGCGCACGGCCCTCACCCCGACCGAGGCGACGCACGGCCCCTCCGGTGAGCGGTCGATCCTCGACGCGATGTCCTGGCTCGTCGTCGCCGGCCTCGTGGCGGTGACGATCGTGGCGGCCTTCGTCCTCTCCGGGCCGGCGTGGGTCGTGCCGGCCCTCTTCGCGGTCGTCGCCGCCGGGTGGCTCGCGCTGGAGGTCCGCATGCTCGCCGCCGACCCACCGCGGACGCGGGCGGGGACGGCACCCGACACGCACGGCGCCCGGCGTCTCACTGCCCTCGGCCTGACGGTCCTCGCCGGGGTCGCGATCTTCATGATCCTCATGGGGATCGTCGTCGGCGACCTCGGCTGACCCTCCGTGCTCGCGGTGCGGCGGCCGCGGTCGCCGCACCGCGCCGCGCCTCCTCACGGGCGGACGTCGCCGTCCTCGCAGATGCGCTTGAGCCGCCGCAGCCCCTCGACGTTGCGACGGTGCAGCAGCCGGTCGGCGATCGGGTTGAAGGCCAGCCGGCTGAGGGCGTCCCCCGGACCCTCGTGCATGACGACGCGCGTCCTGCCGTCCTCGAGATCGCGAAGCTCGAGGGCGACGCGCGCGCTGCCGAGCGGCCGCGTCTTCGCGCGCAGGACGAGCAGCGTCGGCTCCTCGACCGCGAGGACCTCGGTGTGATCGGCGAGGTGGAGCGGGCCCCACCCGACCGTGTGGTGGAAGCGGCTGCCGACGCCGGGGAAGTGCTCGTCGACGTCGCGGATGCTCCGCGAGCCGACGACCCAGTCGCCGTAGGCCTCCGCCCGCCGCAGGGTCGCGAACACGCGCGCGGGAGGGACGTCGATGACGGTCTCTGTCGTGGCCATGGGCCCTGCTCCCTACCCGTCGCGACGCCGGACGACCCACGGGCCTCCCGTCAGTCGACGTCGAGTGCGATGGTGAGGACGACCGCGTCGTCGCGGAGGGGCCCGCCGGCGCGGGCGCGCGCCCGCGCCTCGACGTCGCGCGCGACGCCCGACGGCCCGCGCTCGCGCGATCCGGCGACCTCACGACCGAGCTCTGCGGGGTCGCGGATGTCGTCGTGTCGCGCCTCGCTGATGCCGTCGGTGTACGCGACGGCGACCGTCCCCGCCGTGAGCGTCACCCGCTCCGCCGGGAACGCGGCGTCGTCGGCGAGGCCCACGACCGGCCCGTGGCCGGACACGATCTCCACGCCGTCGGGCCGCAGGAGGAACGGGGCCGGATGGCCCGCGCTGGCGACGTCGACGGTCGCCTCGCCGTCGGCAGCGCGCGAGGGATCGACGTGGAAGAGGACGAGCGAGGCGAACCGGTGCTGCCAGCGCTCGTCGAGGGACGCGTTGAGCTCGCCGAGGAGCGCGGACGGCTCCGCGTGCCGGGGCGCGAGCGCCCGGAGCGTGTAGCGGAGCTGCGACGTGAGCGAGGCGGCCTCGACGCCCTTCCCGCAGACGTCGCCGACGGCGATCATCCAGGTTCCGTCGTCGAGCGCGAACACGTCGTAGAAGTCGCCGCCGACCTCTGCCCCGCCGACCGCGGGCGTGTACCGGACGGCGAGGAGCAGGCCCGGGACCCACGGGAGGCCCTCGGGCAGGAGGCTCGCCTGGAGCGTCCTCGCGGCAGCGGCCCGCTCCGAGTGGCGCAGCGACGCGTCGACGTTGAAGGCGACGCGTCGAGCGATCTCGCGGACGAGGGCGGCGTCGTCGGCGTCGGGGGAGCGGCCTCCCCAGTCGACGACGAGCGAGCCGAGCGTGCGCCCGGCGACCGCGAGCCGGTAGCGGGACTCGCCCTCGCCGGTCGCGAGCGCGGTCGCGGAGGACCGCTCTGCGGCGAGCTCGATGCGCGCGTCCGCCACGAAGCGCTCCGAGAGCATCGCGCCGACCTCGTCCAGGACGGGGCGGACGTCGAACGACGATTCGAGGAGACCGCTGACGTCGGCGAGGAGCCGCGTCCGGGCGTGGGACCGCACGAGATCGCGCCGGGCGGCGCTCTCGCGCTCGAGCGCCCGCTCGGCGCGGCGGCGCTCCTCCGTCGCCTCCTCGTAGAGCCTCGCGGCGTCGATCGCGGCCGCGACGCGGCGCCCGATGTCACGGGCGACGTCGCGGTCGTGATCGTCGAGAGGCCGCGAGCCCGCGATCGTCGCCATCCGCAGGACGCCGAGGATCTCGCCGCGCGCGACGAGCGGCACGACGAGCCCCGAGGCGAGGTCGAGCTCGCGGACGAGGTCGCGTTCCTCCGGCGTCGCGGCAGCCTCGTCGAGCATCGCCTCGGTGACCTCCTCGATGAGGACGGGCTCGCCGGTCTGGAGGACCTCGTGCGAGGCTCCGCGAGGGTCGTCCGGTCCGATGAAGCGCCTCTCGAGATGGGCGACCCTCCTCGCGAGCTCCGGCTCGCGCGCCGCGCTCGCAGGCGTCCGCAGACCGCCGTCGGCGGACGGCATCGAGATGCCGCACCAGTCGGCGAGGTGCTCGACGACGATCCTCGTCGCCCCCCGGGCGATCGCGTCGACCTCGAGGCGACCGTCGAGGAGCTCGCCGAGAGCGGCGAGCACGCGCGCGTCGCGGAGCTGGCGGCTGCGGTACCGCTCCATCCACTTGCGCCCGGTGACGTCGTGGACCGCGACCGCGATGCCGGCGTGTCCGTTCGCGCCCGTCGCGGCCGCCGAGAGGGCGAGGTCCCGGCCGCCGCCGCCGGCGTGCCGGAGGCTCAGCTCGACGTCGCGGACCTCGGTGCCCGACACGAGGCACCGCTCGAGAGACTCGAGGACCGACGCCTCGAGATCGAGGACCTCCGTGATGCGCCGACCGACGTGCGCGGCTGATGGCGCGCCGGAGAGCCCGGCGAACGCGCGGTTGACCCTGGCGAAGCGGAGGTCCGCGTCGAGCAGGGCGAGGCCCACCGGCGAGGCGTCGTAGATCGGGTCCGGCGCCGGCGGTCCGTTCCCGTCGGCTCGCCGCACCTCGCGCGCGGCCTGGAGGCGCTCTCCGTCCCCGCGCTCCTCCGGCATCGGGGCGGTGTCGCGCATCCCGTCGCGTGTACCCGCCGGGCCCGGGCTCACACCTCGAGCCCGCGACGGCGGGCCTCGCCGGTCGCCTCCCTCAGGCCGGGTCTCGCTCGGCGACCGCCCGCATCGCCGCTCGCCGCGTCGGGAAGGCGAGGGCCTCGCGGAGCCGGTCGCCCTCGAAGCGGTACACCCAGTAGAGCTGCTCGTCGACGTGCCCGCTCGCGGTGCTCACGTGCAGGGAGCCCTGGACGACGACGTCCTCGCCGTGCTCCTCGACGTCGAGGAGCCGCTGGTTCTGCGCGACCCCGTCGCTCGCGCGCCCTCGGAGATGCTCGGCGACCTCGGCGCCGGCGAACCGCCGGCCGTCACCGGAGGACGGCATCCACACGACGTCCTCGGGGACGAGCGCGAGGACCGCGTCGACCCCGTCGCGTTCGAAGATCTCGAAGAGCCGACGGACGAACTCCACGCGCGCTGACATGTCGAGCGAGCCTACCTCGTCGCGGCGCGCGTCTCTGCGAACGCCCGATCCCGGCGGCCGTCGCGAGGACCCGCCGGGAGGGTGGACGAACGGCGCGCCGGGTAGCGCGAGCCGACCGCGTCACGACGGTCGCCGGGCGGCGGCCGGGAAGGGAACGTCATGAGGATCGTGCTCACCGGAGCGACCGGCAACGTCGGCAGCGCCGTCCTGCGCGCGCTCGTGCCCGACGACCGCGTGTCGTCCGTGGCCGGGCTCGCCCGCCGCGCCCCGGAGGAGTCGGTCCCGGGCGTGGAGTGGGTCGCCGCCGACGTGACGTCGGCGGACCTGAAGCGCCTCTTCGCGGGCGCCGACGCCGTCGTGCACGCCGCGTGGCTCATCCAGCCCTCCCACGACCGCTCGGAGACGCGGCGGGCGAACGTCCTGGGGAGCCGGCGGGTCTTCGAGGCCGCGGCCGCGGCGGGGGTCGGCACCCTCGTCCACCTCTCGAGCCTCGCGGTCTACGCCCCGGGTGCCCGTGAGCCGGTCGCCGAGTCCTGGTCGACGACCGGGATCCCGACCTCGGACTACTCGCGCGACAAGGTGGCGGCCGAGCAGATCCTCGACGAGGTCGAACGCAAGCATCCCGAGATGCGCGTCGTCCGCCTGCGTCCGACGCTCATCTTCCAGCGCTCCGCGGGGTCGGAGATCCGGCGGTACTTCGCCGGGCCCTTCCTCCCCCGCAGGCTCGTCGGCCGCGTACCCGTCCTCCCGCTGCCCCGCGGCCTGCGCTTCCAGGTCGTCCACAGCGACGATGTCGCCGACGCGGTCGCGCGTGCGCTCTTCGACCCCGATGCGCGGGGCGCCTTCAACCTCGCCGCGGACCCGGTGATCGGCATCCGCGGGCTCGCCCGCGCGCTCGGGGCCCGCGCGATCCCCGTGCCCGCCGGACTCCTCCGCTCCGTCGTCGGGCTCACCTGGCGGGCGCGGCTGCAGCCGACGTCCCCGGGCTGGCTCGACCTCGCCGTGGACGGACCTCTTCTCGACTCCTCACGTGCCCGCCGCGAGCTCGGCTGGACGCCGCACCGCGACGGCGCCGACGCCCTGCGCGAGCTCCTCGACGGCCTGCGGGCGGGCGCCGGCGCGGCGACGCCGCCCCTCGATCCCGCCACGGGCGGGCCCGCGCGCCTCGGCGAGCTCCGCACCGGCGTCGGCGGGCGCTCGCACTGAGCGCTCGGGTCCAGGCTCCGGGGCGGCTGCGGCTCAGCGGCGACGCACGAGGAGAGCGGCGAGCGCCCCGGCGGCGGCGGTCGCGAGCAGCACCGCCGCCCGCGGGCGGTCGCGGCCGGCCGCGACGCCGCCCTCGACGACGTCGGCCACGGCGCCCTCCGCGCGAGCGGTCGCGTCGTCGGGCCGCGCGCCGTCGCCCGAGACGGCGTGCGCGGGATTGAGATCGGTGCGCTCCATGGGGTCTCCTTCGTCGGTGACCTCCGTCCATTCCCGGAGCGCGGGGATCCACGTGTGGCGCCGACGCGCGTCGGGAACCGACGGCCCATGGACGCCGATCCGTTCCGGCGCGCTCGGCGCGAGGAGACCATCCGCAGCCTCCGCGAGCGGTTCGACAGCGCCCGCCATCTCACCGTCGGCGTCGAGGAGGAGCTGCTCGTCGTCTCGCCCGACGGGTCGCTCGTCCCCCGCGCCGCCGACGTCCTCGACCACCTCGGCGGGGACAGCCGGTTCCGCGGTGAGCTCCCCGCCGCGCAGCTCGAGCACGCGACGCGCATCGAGGAGCGCTCTGAGGACGTCGAGCGGGCGATGGTCGAGGCGCGCCGTGACGCGCTCCACGCGGCGCGCACGCGCGGGCTCCGGCTTCTCGCCTCGGGGACGCACCCCACGGCGTGCCTCCCCATGCAGTGCGCCCCCGGCCGACGGAACGACGACGTCCGGGCGACCCACCCGTGGGCGGCCGATCGCGTCCTCACGAGCGGCCTGCACATCCACGTCGGGGTCCGGGGCGCCGACCGCGTGCTCGCCGTCCACGACGCGCTGCGCAGCTTCCTCCCGCTGCTCGCCGCCGTCGCGGCGAACGCGCCGTTCCTCGAGAGCCGCGACACCGGCAGGGCCTCGGTGCGGCCCCATCTCCACGACGGGCTTCCGCGCCAGGGCATCCCGCCCGCTCTCGTCTCGTGGGAGCGCTACGTCGATCTCCTCATGTGGGGCCGGCGCGGCGACGTCTTCGCCGACGCCTCGCAGCTCTGGTGGGAGGCGCGCATCCACCCGGTCCATCCCACGATCGAGGTCCGCGTCTGCGACCAGCCGACCCTCGCCGCCGACGGGGCGGTCCTCGCGGCGGTCGTCCGCGCGCTCATCGGCACCCTCTGCGACCGCTACGACGCCGGTGAGCCCCTCCCCGTGGCGGACAGCGACCGTCTCCGCGACCTCCGCGCGATCGCCTCGCGCGACGGTCTCGCCGGCGCGCTCCCCGACCTCGACGACGGGCGTCGCGTGCCCGTCTCGAGCGCGTTCACCGAGCTGCTCGTCGACATCGCACCGGCCGCGGCGCGGCTCGGCGACGCCGAGGTGCTCAGCCGCGCGCCGCGACGTCTTCTCGCCCGCGACGGCGCCTCGCGTCAGCGGGCGATCGCCGAGGCCGCAGGCGTCGAGGGAGTCGCGCGCGCGCTCGCCAGCGCGTTCGAGTTCGAGGTCTCCTGGCCGCAGACGCCGGGCGGCCCGCGCGTGCGACCGGACCTCCCGGTCGCACGGACGCGGCGATGATCCCCGTCGTCCTCGACGTCGACGGCACGCTCGTCGACAGCGTCTACCAGCACGCCGTCGCCTGGCACCGCGCCTTCCAGGACCACGACGTCGACGTGAGCGTCTCCGAGGCCCATTCCCGCATCGGGATGGGCGGCGACCAGCTCGTCCCGTCCCTCGCCGGCGACGATGTCGAGGCGCGGTGCGGCGACGCCATCCGCGCGCGGCACGACGAGCTGTACCTCGCGGAGATCGACGCGATCCGCCCCCTGCCGGGCGCGCGTGAGCTGCTGACGTCGCTCGCCGACGAGCACCGCCCCGTCGCCCTCTCGTCGTCGGCGAAGGCCGACGAGGTCGAGCGCTACGTCGAGCTTCTCGGGGCGGCGGATCTCGTCGCCGGCTGGACGACGTCCGACGACGTCGCCGAGACGAAGCCGAGGCCCGACCTCATCCGCGCAGCGATGCGCATCCTCGGCCGCGAGACGGCCGTCATGGTCGGAGACAGCCCGTGGGACGTCCGTGCGGCGCTCGCCGCGAGCATCCCGACCGTCGGCGTCGACACCGGGGGCTTCGGACGAGACGTCCTCCTGCGCGCGGGCGCGCGCGTCGTCGTGTCCGCGCTCGAGGACGTCGCCGCTCACCTCGGCTGCGGCGGCCGGCGCGGACCGGCCGCCCCCCGGACGATCTGACCGCCCTTGACCGGGCTCACGGAGCCGCCCAGACCCGATTCGTCGAGGTTTCTCCCGAACTGACCGGGTCTGACCACCTGGGCCGGAGCCTGGTTTCGCCCCGAACCTTGCAGCGTCTTCGTCACACGACCAGCGAGGGAGTGGAATGCGCACCGAAGCACCCGACGGGACCTCGACGCGAGAGGATGCCGACTACGACGCGCGTCGCGAGGAGATCCTCGCGAGGCGGTACGCGAAGACGGGTGACATGCGCGCACGGGAGGAGCTCGCCGAGCGCCTCATGCCGCTCGTCCGCCGGCTCGCGCAGCGGTACGCCGGGCGCGGCGTCCAGCTCGAGGACCTCGTCCAGGCCGGCTCGATCGGGCTGCTCAAGGCGATCGATCGCTACGACCCCGACAGCGGGAACCGCCTCGCCGGATTCGCCATCCCCAACGTCACCGGCGAGATCAAGCGGCACTTCCGCGACCAGGGCTGGGCGATGCGCGTCCCGCGCGACCTCAAGGACCTCGGCACCAAGGTCATCTCCGCGCAGGACATCCTCCGGACGCGTCTCGGGCGAGAGCCCCGGGTGAGCGAGATCGCCGAGGAGCTGGACGCCGACACCGGCGACGTCCTCGATGCGCTCCACGCCTCGCGCGCGCACCACGCGATGTCCCTCGACGAGCCGTTCACCGACAGCGGCCGCACCGTGACCGAGGTCGTCGGCGCGGAGGACGGCGGCTTCGAGCGCGCCGAGCAGCGGCCCGTCCTCGGCGACGGCCTGCGTCACCTGCAGAAGCGCGAGCGGGAGGTCGTCCAGCTCCGCTTCGGCGCCGGCCTCACGCAGCGAGAGATCGGCGAGCGCATCGGGATCTCCCAGATGCACGTCTCCCGCCTCCTCGCGTCGTCGCTGCGCACGCTCCGCGAGGCGGTCGGCGACGATCTCGACGCCTCGGACTTCCTCTCCGAGGTCGCATCGTGACGAACGACTCCCCGCCGCCCGCCACGACGACGGGCGGCCGGGGCGGGTCGCTCTGGGCGCAGGGCGCCACCGAGGCGCCGCCGATCCCGATCAGCGAGGGATCCGGGCCCCGCGACGTCGACGTCTGCGTCATCGGCGGCGGCCTCGTGGGCACGACGTCCGCGCTCCTCGCGGCGCGCCGCGGTCGCACCGTCGCCGTCCTCGAAGCCGATCGCGTCGGCGCCGGGGTCACCGGCGCCACGACCGGCAAGGTGACGGCCCTCCACCATCTCCGCTACGCCGACCTCCTCACGCGGCACGACGCCGAGCGCGTCCGGGCCTTCGCCGACGCCCAGCGCGGCGGGCTCGCGTGGATGCGCGACGAAGCCGCCGGCATCGACTGCTCGTGGCACGAGCGCACCGCGTACACGTACGTCCGCGACCCCTCCCGCCGCGACGACGTCGCGCGCGAGGCCGACGCGCTCTGGTCGCTCGACGTCCCCGTCCTCGTCACCGAGGACATCCCGCTCGACGACGGCTGCGCCGCCGCGCTGAGGCTCGACGGCCAGGCCGAGCTGCACGCGCGTCACTACGTCCTCGGGCTCGCCGATCGCGTCCGCACGGCCGGGGGCTCGGTCCACGAGGGCGCGCGCGTCGACGGCCTGCGCCGCGACGGCGACGCCTGGTCGGTCCGCATCGGCGGGGAGCCGCGCGTCCGCGCGCGCGACGTCGTCGTCGCCACGCACGCGCCTCTCCTCGATCGCGGCCTCTACTTCGCGCGGCAGGAGGCCGAGCGCTCGTACTCGATCGCGGTGCCGGTCTCGGCCGGGCCGATCGAGGCGATGCTCTACGCCGACGACGCACCGAGCCGCTCTGTGCGCGGCCACCGGGCGGACGGCGTCGACCTCGCGATCGTCGGCGGCGAGGGTCACACCTCGGGCCGCGGCGCGTCCTCCCCCGGCCGCTTCGACGCCCTCGAGGCGTGGGCGCACGCCCACCTCGCGACGGCGGGTCCCGCGACCCATCGCTGGTCCTCGCAGGACCTCGTCCCGGTCGACGGCCTCCCGTACGTCGGCGCCTACCACCCGGGCGCGCGCGGTCTGTGGGTCGCGACGGGGTTCGCGAAGTGGGGCCTCGCGGGCGGCACCGCGGCCGCCCTCGTCCTCGACGCGGCGATGACGGGCGCGGAGCACCCGTGGGCGAGCGCGATGGCCCCGGGGCGCTTCACGCCCCGCGCGTCCGCGGTCTCGCTCGCGACGGTGAACTCGGGGGTCATGGCCCATCTCGCCGGCGACCGGCTCTCGACGCTCGTGCGCGGCGGCGACGACGCCGACGATCTCGCCCCGGGCGAGGGCCGCGTCGTCCGGCGCGGCGGCCGGCCGGTCGCGATCTCCCGGACACCGGACGGCGTGCGGCGGACGGTGAGCGCGACGTGCACCCACCTCGGCTGCGAGGTCCGCTGGAACGCGGACGAGGTCTCGTGGGACTGCCCCTGCCACGGCTCGAGGTTCGGCGCCGACGGCCGCGTCCTCGAGGGGCCCGCCGCCTCCCCGCTCGCCCCTCGCGAGGACGCCACGGCGCCCCGCCCGGACGGCGCCACCGCCGAGACCGCCGAGCGCGACCGGGTCGCATAGCGCCGGCGCGTCCGGGTAGCCGGACGCGTGGCTCCGCGACCGCAGACCCTGCTGCCGTCTCCCCGCGCACCGCTCGACTGGGGGGCGTGCTGCGGCGCCCTCAGCGTCGAGACGTCGATGCTCCTCGCCCTCGAGCGCGCCACGCGCTCGCTGCGCGACGAGTGCGCCGCGGCGCATCCCGCCGTCTCCGAGGACGAGCGCCTCGCGGCCGTCGCGCAGTCCCCGCGCGGCGACGACGAGTCGTCCTAGACGCTCGGAACGGGCTGCTCCGCCCGGAGGACGACGAGCCGCTCGGTCGTGCCGTCGCCGATGGGCAGGCCGGCGCGGCCCCATGCCGCGAGCCGGGGCGCGGCGCGCGGGCCCCAGCCCCCGCGATGCTCGGCGACGACCGTCGCCGCGAGGCCGCGGTCCCGCAGCGCCGCGAGCGTCGCCTCGACGTCGGCGACCTCCGACTGGACGACGAGGCCGACGCCCCCGGGCCGCAGGTGCCGGGCGAGCCCCGGCGCGAGGCGGTCGAGGACGTCGCGTCCGCGCGGCCCGGCGTCGACCCTGCGGTCGGCGGGCCCGGCGGCACGGCCCTCGTCGGGCGCCTCGGGGAGGTAGGGCGGGTTCGCGGTGATGAGGTCGAAGCGCTCGAACCCGACGAGCGCGTCGAAGAGGTCGCCGCGACGGACGCGGACCCGGTCGCCCGGCAGCCCGGCGCGGGCGATGTTCGTCCGCGCCGCCCGCACCGCGCGCTCGCAGCGATCGACGGCCAGCACCCGGCGGGCGCGACCGCCGAGAGCGACGGGAAGGGCGCCGCTGCCGGTGCAGAGGTCGAGGATCGCGCCGCCGTCGGCGACGTCCTCGGCCATCGCCGCCTCCGCGAGGAGCGCGGTGTCGGTCGTCGGCGCATAGACCCCGGTGGGCACCATGACGTCGATGCCGTCGAGGTGCACGTGGCGGCTCACGGTGCGATCTCGATCGACCCGTCGCGTTCGCGGACCGGGACGAGGTCGAGGCAGAGCGGGGCGCGGAGGGCGACGACGGAGCCGTCGCGGACGTCCCACTCCCACGTGTGCGCCCGGCATCGCAGGACGCCCTCCTGCGGGTCGACGAGCTCACCCTCGGAGAGCGGGGCGCCCCGGTGCGGGCAGGAGTCGACGAACGCGTGGAGCGCGCCGTCCCGCAGTCGGGCGACGCAGATGCCGTCCTCGCGCTCGGGCGTCTCGACGCGGCGCAGGGCGCCCGGCGGCACGTCCGCCGCGTCGAGGACCGTCCGCCAGGCGGTGTCCGCAGGCGTCATGCGGCGAGCGGGCGCCGCAGCGACGAGCGCCCCTCCGAGAACGCGCCGGCGAGGTGCGCGGAGAAGCGGTGATGGAGCAGCCGGCCCTCGAGGACGCCGCGGGCGATGTCGGAGGCGAGCTCGGGGTGGTCGCGGACGACGGGCACGACGACCTCGTGGAGCGCGAGATCGCGGTGGCCCTCGTCGGCCTCCGCGTGCAGCTCGTAGAACTTGAGCACCTTCGGGTCGTCGATCCCGAGGCGGCTCCAGGCGGCGAGATAGCCCTCCATCGACCCCGGCGAGTCGGCCTCGAGGAGGTAGATGTAGCCGTAGAGGCGGGCGGTGAGCCGGTGGCGGTGGCCGACCATCGCCTGGTAGTTGAGGATCGCCAGGAACGGCCAGGCGACGGAGTCGGCGTAGGCCTCCGGCGTCGTGTCGAGATCGAGGCGCTCCATGAGCTCGGCGTAGATCGTCGAGTGGAGATGCTCGAGCCGGCCCCAGCCGTACTCGTCGAGGAGCAGGTCGATGAGCCCGGCCTTCGCGGGGCCGTGGAGCGTCGGGAGGGCCTGGATCCACGGGTCGGGCTCGCGGAGGAAGAAGAGCGAGCGCTGCGCGACGATCTCGCGCATCTCCTCGAGGGAGGCGTGGCGCCGCAGGTACTCGCCCATCCCGGACGGCGGATGGACCTCGCGCTCGAGGGCGAGGTCGGCGAGCCACTTCGCGAACGCGTCCGGGTCCGCGGGCGGGTCCTCGGGCAGCGGCGTGCGGGCGAGGGCGCTCTCGAAGGCCTCCTCGATGCGGTCGCGGGCCGCCACGATCACGGGGTGGTGCTCGTTGCCGCGATGCGCCCCAGGGGTCCCGACGCCCTCGCTCACGATCGCGTGCAGCGCGCGGTGGACGTCGTCGAGCGCGTCCTCCTCGCCGGCGCCGAACGCCCGCTCGAGGAGCTCCGGGAGCGCGTCGGTGAGCGGGACGACGATCGCACCCTCACGCTCGAGACGGTGGTCGAGGTCCTCCGAGCGCAGGGCCTCGCGGACGGCGTGGGTGAGCTGGCCCATCTCGCGGACGGGCGGCGGCGCGAGACCCCCTGCCCGGGAGCCGGTCGGGGGCGACGCGATGCGGTCGGTGTCGGTCGGTGGGGTCACGCCCTCCCTGTGCCCGGTCCCGAGCCGCCGCGAAACGCCTCCGGCGAGCGCACCGGCGGAGCGTGTTTCGCTTCTCGCGAGACGGGCACCGCGCATCACGTGCCACTCGTGTGCCCGCACTGCCGAACGGACGTCGACGGCGTAGAGGCGCCGTGGCCGCCGACCCCCACTCGCTGCCCCGCCTGCGCGCTCGTCATCGGCGCCGGCCGCGCCGTCGCGGTCGACGGCCGGGACACGCGCGCCCGGTCGCATTCGAGCGCGGCGGGCACCCTCGCCGCCCGGGCCCGCCGCGAGGCGCGCCTCGACGACGCGCCCACGGCGTCGCCCGAGAGCATCGCGCAGTCGCTGGTGAGCGCCGCCGACGAGGTCGGCACCCCGGTCGCCCGCCTCCGCATGCTCGACTACGAGAACGCGAGCCTCGAAGGCCTCGTCCCGCTGCAGGCGGTCATCGCCCGCCACGGCTCGTGGAAGACGGCGCGGGCCGCCGTCGCCGCCTCGCTCGACGGCGACGGCGACTGACCGCCGGGCCTACGGGTTCGGCGCGTGCGGCGAGGAGATCGCGCCGCCGAGCTCGCCCGCCCGCTCCGGCGGGAGCGCCCGCGCGAGATCGGCCTGGGGCATCAACGCGACGCTGGCCGTTGTTCAGCGGCGGCAGCGCGTGCGGTCTTCCACGAGCCGTGGCGGGCGATGACGACCGCCAGCGGGACGTGCCCGCGCTCCGGCGCGATGCGCTCGTAGTCGAGCATCCTCAGCCGCCCGATCGTCGAGCCCACCTCTTCGGCGACCGCGCGGATGCTCTCCGCGATCCGATCGAGCGGGACGTCGTCGGCCTCCGCGACCCCGGCGGCGTCGCGTCGCGCGCGCGCGGCGAGGGTGCCCGCCGCGCTGGCGTGCGACCGCGCGAGGGGGTCCTCGCCCGTCACCTCGACGCCGCGCCCGGTGCCGATGACGAGCCGGCAGCTCTCGCAGCGGCGGGGCTCCGGCGGCCAGGGCGCGGACACCCCCTCGATCGGCGTGCGGCAGTGTGGGCAGAGGACGGGCACGGACCGCTCCACTGCCCGGGGCCCCCGGGTCGAAACCCCGAGGCCGAGGTGCGCCGGCGCGTTTCCCGGCGGGCGCGAGCGGCTATGACGAGCCCGAGGGATCAAGCCGTGGGAAACTCGTTCGACGACTTCGCCATCACCGTCCACCCGACGACGATCGGAGCGGTCGTCATCGCGGTCGACGGCGTCCTCGACCTCTACTCGGCGCCGAGGCTCCGCGAGACCGCCATCGAGTCCGTCGGGCCGACCGCCGAGGTCGTCGTCGACCTCCTGGAGACGGAGTTCGTCGACTCCTCCGCGCTCGCGGTCATCGTCTCGGTCGACCGTGAGCTGCGATCCCTCGGCGGCCGGCTCGTCCTCATCGCCGGCGACGACCCCGGGACGCGGGCGCTCGAGCTCAGCGGCATCGCGCGGACCCTGCCGGTCGTCGCGTCGCGGACGGCCGCCCTCGTCCTCCTCGAGAAGGACGAGGACGCCGAGCCCGTGCGCCGGGCCTGACCGCCTACGGGCGGAAGACGACCTTGAAGGTGCCGTCCTCCTTCTTCTGGAACTTCTCGTAGGCCTGCGGAGCTTCCTCGAGGGAGACGTGGTGCGTCGCGAACGACTCCGTCCCGAGGGGGTCGTCGTCGGCGGTGACGAGCGGCATGAGGTCGTCGATCCACCGCTTCACGTTCGCCTGGCCCATGCGGACGGACACCTGCTTGTCGAACGCCTGGAGCAGCGGCAGCGGCGTCGCCATCCCGCCGTACACGCCCGACAGCGAGATCGTCCCCCCGCGGCGGACGATGTCGATCGCGGCGCGCAGCGCCGCCGCCCGATCGGTCCCCGCCGTCTCCATCAGCTTCTCCGCGGCCTTGTCCGGGAGCAGCGCGGCCGCCGCGTGCGCGAGCTTGCCGCCCGGCGACCCGTGGGCCTCCATGCCGACCGCGTCGATCACCGAGTCCGGCCCGCGCCCGTCCGTCATCTCGCGGATGACGTCGGCGGTGTCGCCGTTCGTCCGCGAGATGTCGACGGTGCGGGTGCCGTGGGCGGCGGAGCGCTCGAGGCGGTCCTCGACGAGGTCGACGCCGATGACGTCGTAGCCGCGGTGCTGCGCGATCCGGGTCGCCATCTCGCCGATCGGCCCGAGGCCGAGGACGGCGACCGTCCCGCCGTCGGGGACGTCCGCGTACTCGACCCCCTGCCAGGCGGTCGGCAGGACGTCGGAGAGGAACACGAAGCGGTCGTCGGACGGGCCCTCGGGCACCTTGATCGGCCCGTAGTGCGCCTGCGGGATGCGCAGCAGCTCGGCCTGCCCGCCCGGCACCTCGCCGTAGAGCTTCGTGTAGCCGAAGAGCGCGGCGCCCGTGCCCTGGTCGTGGTTCTGCGTCGTCTCGCACTGGGACTGCAGACCGTGGTCGCACATGAAGCAGTGGCCGCAGGAGATGTTGAACGGGACGACGACGCGGTCGCCGGGGGCGATGTGCGTCACCTCGGACCCGACCTCGCGGACGATGCCCATCGGCTCGTGGCCCAGGACGTCGCCCTCCTCGAGGAAGGGGCCGAGAACCTCGTAGAGGTGGAGGTCCGAGCCGCAGAGGCCGCTCGACGTGACCTCGATGATCGCGTCGGTCGGCTCCTCGATCCTCGGGTCGGGGACGGTGTCGACGCGGACGTCGCGCCGACCGTGCCAGGTGAGTGCTCGCATGGCGCGCCGCTACCCGGGCGCGGCCGTGAGAATCACCGCGGACTGCGTGGTGCGCAGCAGGTCGCTGCGCTACCGTGCTCCCACTGCAGCGGTTCCCCGCAGGGAGCCGCGGTGGCGTCGCATCAGTGGGCGTCCGGCTCTGCCAGAGGAGATCGGGCGAACGGTGAAACTCCATCATCGTCACGGAGGCCTCGTGCCGGACCGTCCCCCGCCCTTCCGCCTCACCGTGGAAGACCGTCATAACGAGACGCTGATCCGGCCCTCCGGGGAGGTCGACATGACGTCCGTCATGGATCTCCAGGCCGCGCTGCAGAGCGCGGTCGACGGACGGCGGCGAATCCTCCTCGACCTCAGCAGCGTCTCGTTCGCGGACTCGACCCTCGCGCACGCGATCGACGGGCTCAGCCGCGATGGGACGGCGGTCACGATCGTCGGCGCCTCTCCGGCGGCGAGGCGCATCCTCGACCTGTGCGGCCTCGAGGCGCGTGTGTCGGACGGGGCGTGACGAGGCACCCGTGCGCGGCACGGTCTAGGGTGAGGAGAGCGGCCTCTTCCTGACCGGTGGAGGCCGTCTCCTTCCATCAGTGGGGGCCGACGAGCTCGTCCGCATCTACAAGGAGCAGCTGGGCCGCGGCCCCGACCGCACGAAGGCGTACTGGGCGGGGAGCGACGTCCTCGTCGTCATGCTCGAGGGCACGCTCACGCCCCGCGGAGAAGCGCCTGCGCGAGATGGGCGAGATCCAGCGGCTGCGGGAGACGAGGCTGTTCTTCCAGTACGCGAGCGTCGAGGAAATCTGTGAGCCGGTCGAGCGCTTGACCGGCTGGCGCGTCCGCGCGTTCGTCAGCGGCATCGACGCCGAGCAGGACGTCTCGACGGAGACGTTCGTCCTCCACCCCGCCTGACGCGGGGGTCAGCCGGCGCGGGCCCGGGCGCCCACGAGGACGCGGAGCATCTCGCTCTCCCGCCCGCGCCGCACGTCGGCCGACGTCGCGAGGCCGTGGATCGCGCCGCCCTGCGGCTGCGCCGCATCCCGCCGGAGCAGATCCGTCCCGTGGCCGGGCGGGAACGGACCGACCCTGATCTCGAGCCCGTCCTCGTGCAGGGCGACGGAGAGCTCGACGCGGCCGTCCTGCGAGATCTCGCTGCAGCGGTCGGCGATCGTCTCCGCCAGGAGGATCGCCTCGTCGACCCGGTCGAGAGCGAGTCCGGTCTCCGCGGCGAGCGCGGCGACGAACCGGCCGGCGAGCGGTCGCGCGATCGCGCCGCAGGCGACGCTGAGCCGCGCCCGCTCGAGTGACCCCACCGGAGCCAGCGCGCCCCCCGCGGTCATCCGGGCTCCCGGGGGAAGGTCATGCGGACCTCGTGGGCGCCATCGGGCGTGCGATGGAACTCGAGGCGCTCGGTGAGCGCGCCCATGAGCGGCAGGCCGAGGCCGAGGCCGCCGGACCCGGGATGCGGCGCCATGCCGTCGCCGTGGTCGCGGACCGCGACGACCACGTGACCGTCCTCGACGTCGCCCTCCACCGCGAGGAGGCCGTCCCCGTCGCGCGGGTAGGCGTGCTTGATGACGTTCGTGCACGCCTCCGTGACCGCGATCTGCACGTCGTGAAGCAGCTCCGCGCTCACGGGCCAGACGTCGGCGGTCCCGCCGATGACGTGACGGACGACCGGCGCGGACTCGGGCCGCGCCGCGAGAGTGAGCACGAAGGAGGCGTTCGACATGGACGGTACTCCGTTCCCCGGAGCCCCACCGGGTCACACCGGACGGCACGATGACGGGGTTCGCGGGGCGGCGAGGGGATCATCGCGGATACGCGCGGGCGCGTGTCGCCGGCCGCGCATCGGTTTCCGAAGCGCGCGCTCCGCGCAACGTCGGAGCAGCGGCACTCGTCGCCGATCGTTCCCTCGGAGCACGGAGGTCCTCCCGTTGAGCCTCGTCCGCCGCCGATCCGCCCCTCGCCCCCTCGAGAAGCGCTTCGTCGAGCTCGTGCGGTCCACCGCGTCTCGGCTGCCCGAGCGCGACGCGACGACCTCGCGCCGGCGCGGGCAGAGACCCTCCAGGCTCCGCCGCCCGCGCACGCCGTGAGTCCGAGACGGCTGCGTGGGTAGCGCCCACGCATGCCGTGCAGTCATCCGCCACGTCCCACGCGAGCGCACCGGCGCCCCGGCGGCGCCGCCGCATCCCTTCTCGGGGCGGTGGTCGCGCTCGCGGCCCTTCCGACCATCGCGGGCGCCGCCCCGACCGCGCGCGGCGACTTCGACGGCGACGGCCGCACCGACCTCGCCGTCGGCGCCCCCGCCGACTCCGTCTCCGGCCAGCAGGCCGCGGGTGCCGTCAACGTCCTGTATGGGTCCGGCAGCGGTCTCACCGCGCGCGACGACCAGCAGATCACGAAGACCATGAGCCGCCTCGGCGGCGTCCCGCAGGCCGGCGCCCGCTTCGGCGCCGCGATCGCCGCGGGCGACAGCGACGGTGACGGCTACGCCGACCTCGCGATCGGAGCGCCCGGCGAGGACGCGGGCGGACTCGGCCCGAAGCCCCGTTCGGGCGCCGTATCCGTCCTCTACGGCTCCGCGGGCGGCCTCGTGACCCGGCCCGGAGCCAGCGGATGGAGCCAGAACAGCATCGGCGTCCAGGGCGATGCGGAGGCGGGCGACACGTTCGGCGATGCGCTCGCGATGGGCGACTTCGACGGCGACGACCGCGCCGACGTCGCGATCGGAGCCCCCGGCGACAGCGTGAGCGGCCGCGCGAACGCCGGGGCCGTCCACGTCCTCTACGGGACCGCCGACGGCGTCGCCGCCGACGGCGACGACCTCTGGACCCTCGACAGCAGCGGCGTCAAGGGCATTGCCGGCACAGACTTCCGCTACGGCGCCGCGCTCGCCGCGGGCGACGTCTCCGACAACGGCCGCGCCGACCTCGCCGTCGGGCTGCCGGGCGGGCGCATCGGCGGCCACGACGGCGCCGGCGCGGTGTCCGTGCTCTACGGCCAGGGCGGCGGACTGGGGTCCGTCGACGACCTCTGGTCGCAGGACGCGCGCGGGATCAAGGGCGTCGCCCAGCCGGGCGACGGGCTCGGCAGCGCGCTCGCCATCGGCGATCTCGACGGCGACGACATCGGCGACCTCGCGATCGGCGCCCCGACCGACGACGTCTCGAACGCCGCCGGGGCGGGCGCCGTGAACGTCCTCTACGGGACGAGGACCGGCCTCCGCGAGGAGGGCGACGACCTCTGGACGCAGGACACCCCGGGCGTGAAGAGCCGCGCGTCGATCGGCGAGACCTTCGGCAGCGCGCTCGCCGCCGCCGACTTCTCGCGCAACGGCGTCGACGACCTCGCGATCGGCGTCCCCGGTGAGCAGGTGGGCCCGCACGTGAACGCCGGCGCGGTGACGGTCCTCTACGGCGATCGCGGCGGCGGCCTCGACGAGGCCGGTGACGAGCTGTGGACGCAGGACGCCGCCGGGGTGAAGGGCGTCGCCGAGGCCGAGGACCGGTTCGGCGAGGCGCTCGCGAGCGGGGACTACGACGGCGACGGCGCGTTCGACCTCGCGGTCGGCGTTCCCGCCGACAGCGTCGCCGGGTTCGCAGAGGCCGGAACGATCCACGTCCTCGACGGCACGAGGACCGGGCTCCGCGAGGAGTCCGACCAGCTCTTCACCCAGGCGACGACCGGCGTGAGGGGCGCGGTCGGGGACGACCGCTTCGGCTCGAGCCTCGCCGGGGGCCGGCCGGCGGACTGACCTCAGCCCCGCTGGGCGTAGCGCTTGCCCAGGACCTCGCCGGCGAGGACGTTGCGCATCACCTCGACCGTCCCGCCGGCGAGCGTCATCCCGCGCACGTCGCGGTAGAGGCGCTCGAGCGGCAGGTCGCGCGTGAAGCCCTGGTGGCCGTGCAGCTGGATCGCCTGATGGCAGATCCACTCCGCGGCCTCGCCGGCGAACACCTTCGCCATCGCGGTCGCGCGCATCTCCGGGAAGCCTCCGACCGACGAGTCCGCGGCGCGATGGAGGAGGAGACGCGCGGCGTCGAGCCGCGTCGCCATGTCGGCGACCTTCCACTGCAGTCCCTGGAACTCCCCCAGCTCGCGGCCGAACTGCCGCCGTGTGCGGAGGTGTCGCAACGAGAGCTCGAGCGCCGTGCGCGCGCACCCGAGGACCATCGCGGCGTTGCCGCAGCGCTCCGGGTTGAACTGGCGCAGCATGATCTGCGCGCCGCGCGAGCTCTCGGGGTCGGCGGGCACGAGGACGGCGTCGCGCTCGATCCGCACGTCGTCGAAGAGGAGCACGGCCTCGCCGACGCCGCGGCTCCCCATCTTCGGCTGCTCGCCGCCGACGGCGAAGCCCGCCTGGCCGGCCTCGACGACGACCGCGCCGATCCCACGCGCGCCGCTCGTGCCGGGCGCACGGCAGAAGACGAGGACCGTGTCCGCCCGCGCCCCGCCGGTGATGTAGCACTTGCGCCCGCGGAGCCGGAAGCCGTCGCCGTCGGGCGCGAGCGCCGTCGTCATCTCGGTCGCCGCCGAGCCGGCCTCCTCCTCGGTGATCGCGATCGAGAAGAAGCGCTCGCCCGTCACCGCGCCGGGGAGGTAGCGCGCGCGCTGCTCCTCGGTGCCGAGGACGTCGATCGCGCGCGGAGGGCCGTTGAGGTAGAGCTGCGCGACCATCGCGGTGGAGAGGCACCCCGTCGCGAGCTCCTCGAGGACGAGGCACGCCTCGTAGGGGCCGAGCCCCTCCCCGCCGTGGGCGACCGGCACGGTGAGGCCGGTGAGGCCGGCGGCGCGGAGCCGGTCGAGCGAGGCCTCGGGGAAGACCTCGTCGTCGTCCCACCGGGCCGCGTCGGGCGCGACCTCGGCGGCGACCGCACGGGCGCGACGGCGCAGGTCGCCGCGCGGCCCGTCCTCGTCGACGACGAGCGGCGGGATGGGCGGGTCGAGGTCCTCGGACGACATGTCCGAGGACCCTATGCCCTGGGGTCAGTGCACGGCCGTGCGGTGTCCGCTGCGCGAGCGGCGCAGCAGCCACACGAAGAGCATCGCGAAGGCGACCGAGAGGATGAGCCCGCCGCCGGCCCGGTCGAAGAGGATCCAGACGACGACGCCCGCCGCCCACGAGCCGGCGATGCCGATGAGGATCGTCTCCCCGAGCGACATCGGGTCCGGCCCGGGCAGGAGGAGCCGCGCGATGGCGCCGACGACGAGTCCGACGACGACGAGGGCGATGATGAAGAAGATGACGTCCATGACGTCTCGTTACCCGGTCGCGGGCGTCCTCGCTCAAGCGCTGCGCGCGGCCCGGCTTCGACGCGCCAGCTTGAGGTCGTACATCGAGCGGTCGGCGCGCGTGAGCAGCGCTTCGGGCTCCGCGTCGGCCCGGTCGGTGACGACGGCGCCGATGCTCGCCCCGATGTGGACCGGGGCCGGGCCGCCGACGCGCATCGGCCCCTCGATCGCGTCCTCCACACGCCGTGCGAGCGCCTGGAGGTCCTCTTCCGCGTCGAGCCCGTCGACGAGGACGACGAACTCGTCGCCGCCGAGCCGCGCCACGGTGTCCTGCTCGCGGACCGTCGCGACGAGGCGGCGGCCCGTCTCGACGAGGACGCGGTCCCCGGCGCCGTGGCCGAGACGGTCGTTGACCGCTTTGAACCCGTCGAGGTCGACGAAGAGGAGGCCGACGAGGCCGCCGTGGCGTGCGAGCCGTCGGCAGGCGACGGCGATCCGGTCATCGAGGAGCCGGCGGTTCGCGAGCCCCGTGAGGCTGTCGGAGAGCGCGAGCTCCTCCTGTGCGACGAGCCCCGCCATGAGGGCGGCCGCGACGAGCGCCGTCGCCGCGCACGTCGCGAGATAGAGCTGGGCGACGAGGAGCCCGTCGAACGCCCCGTCGACGGCGAACGGACCGGCGCCGAGCGTCGTGACGGTCTCGACGAGGACGGCGACTCCGAGGACGCCGATCGCGGCAGCCTGCGTCCCCCCGCGGATCGCGACGACGGCGAGGACGGGGACGACGAGGAACGGCAGGCCGATCTCGGCGGGGAACTCCCACGGCCCGAGTGCGACGGCGGCGACCGCGGCGAGGAGGCCGAAGGTCCAGGTCTCCTCGACGCGCCACGGCAGGCTCCGCGGGCGCCGCACGAGCGACACGATCGCCGGGGCGATCAAGATCGCGCCGAGCGCGTCGCCGACGAACCAGCGCCCGAGGCGCGGCCAGAGCGGATCGACGCCGAGGGCCCAGGGCACTGCGGAGCCGATGATCGCCCCCACCGCGGGACCCGCGATACCGGCGGCGAGGAGGAAGATCGTGAGGTCGCGGAGGATCGAGAGGTCCGGGGTCCGGCCCCCGAGGAGCCGGCAGACGAGGAGGGCCGCGACGAGAGGCTCGGCGGTGTTCGCGACCGCCATCCCGACGCTGACGCCCGGCTCGAAGTCGGCCCGGAGGTCGAGGAGGAGCTCCACGGAGAAGACCGCGGCGAGGTAGGCGGGCCACTCGCGGCGCGGGCGCAGGAGGAGGACCGAGACGGTGAGGCCCGACGCCGGCCAGAACGCCGCGCCGACCGAGCTCCCGAAGGACGTCCCGAGCTCGACGAGCTTGTAGAGGGCCGCATAGCCGAGGCCGAGGCCCGCGGCCGCGAGGAGGAGCCGGGCGCCGGTCAGCCCGCGGCGCCCGCGCGATGACGCGGGCCCAGGAGCGGCCGCGCCGGAGGGGTCCATATGTCCATCATCGGCAGACGGCGCTCAAGGTTGAGGGCGCGGACCCCGGGTCGATCGGTCGGCGGTCGATCGGTCGGCAACGCCGTTTGCCGGCCTGGCGTACGGGCAGCGCGAGGTCATGGAAGCGTCACGCCCCGTGCCCACGCGTCGCCGGAACGTCGCCGCGCTGATGATCGCCGGACTCGGAGCGCTCGTCCTCGCCGGCTTCATCCTCTGGTGGATCCTCGCCGACGACGACGAGGTCCTCGTCGTCGCCGACCCGCAGCAGCGCATCTTCGACGAGTTCGACGCCGGCGACACCGTGCGCGTCACCGGCACCGTCCAGGTGTTCGACTTCACAGCGTTCGACGGCATCGGCGAAGCCGACGACTTCGGGGACTACGACGGTCAGCCGGTCATCGTCGCCGAGTCCGTCGAGCAGGCCCCCGGCGGCGAGGGGGAGGAGAGCGGCGACGTGTTCGACCGCCTCGCCGACGAGGACGACGCCCTCGTCGGGGAGACCGTCACCGTCACCGGCGAGCTCGCGGGCGCCACCGGCATCTCCTCCTTCGTCCTCGAGGACGACTGACCTCACCCAGCCCCCGGGCCCTCTTTGCATCTCGACGGCCATCGGTGGCTGTCGAGATGCGAAGAGTCACCCGATTGGGGAGACGCTCAGGCCGCCGCCCCGTCCAGGGCGCCCGCTCCGACCCGCTCGAGCAGGGCGGCGGGGACCTCGACGGGCATGTCGAGGAGGATCGCGCCGTAGGTCTTGCCCTGCGGGTCGTAGCGCAGCGTCGTCGTGCCTCCCCGGCCGCCGAGGACGTCCCGCAGCAGGACGTTCACCGCTCCCATGCCGGGCAGCGCCCAGCGCCGCACGTCCCCCTCGAGCCAGCGGGCGAACCGCTCCGCGACCCGCTCCGCGGTCACCTGCTCGAGGACGACCGGGAAGAGGTCGGGATGGCGGGCGAGGACGCCGATGTTCGCGTCGTTGCCCTTGTCGCCGCTGCGCGCGAACGCGATCCGCCGCAGCGGGACCGTGACCGTCCCGCCGCCGGGCGCCGGCGCCGGAGCCGCGGGCTCGTCGAGCGGCGCACTGCCGACCTCGCCGTGGACGCCCGGCGCGACCTCGACGGGAAGGGACTCCTCGCCCATCGTCACGGTGACCGGCACCTCGGACTTCTCGACGAGCACGTGGAAGAGCCGGATCGCCGGGGAGGGCTTCGGCCGGCCGCCGATGAGCCCGGTCATGCCCTGCGCGATGAGGCCGAACCCGCCGACCTCCTTCGCGAGCAGGGTGAGCGCGTCGCGCTCGGGGTGGCGTGCGGCGAACTTCACGACCGCCTCGCGCCCCGGCCCCGGCTGGGCAGCGGGCTCGAGGAGGTCGCCGCCCCCGACGACCTCGACGCTCGTCTCCGTGAGCGGGGCGAACCCGGCGGCGGCGATCTCCCGGGCGCCGCGCGCGAGGATCGCCTCCCCCGCCCTGCGCGCCCGTCCCGCCGCCTCGCCCCCGGCGACGAGCGCGGTGGCGATGATCCTCCAGCCGTCGGGCGCGGTCGTCGTCGCCTTGTAGGTCGTCGTCGGCGCCGACCCGCGCGCGCCGGTCACCCGCACGCGGTCCGTCCCGACCTGCTCGAGCCGCACGTCGCTCCAGTCGCACACGACGTCGGGCATGACGTAGGCGGTCGGGTCGCCGATCTCGTAGAGCACCTGCTCGGCGACCGTCCCGACGCTCACGAGACCGCCGGTGCCCTCGGGCTTCGTGATGACGGCCGAGCCGTCCGGCTCGCACTCCGCGATCGGGTAGCCCATGTCGTCCCACCCGCGGACGTCGGCCCAGTCGGTGAAGATGCCGCCCAGGCTCTGCGGGCCGCACTCGACGATGTGCCCGATGAGCGAGCCCGCCGAGAGCAGATCGTGGTCGTCGTCGCCCCACCCGAACTCGTGCATGAGCGGGCCGAGGACGACCGCCGAGTCCGCGCAGCGACCGGTGACGACGATGTCGGCGCCGCGGCCCAGCGCCTCCGCGATCGGCCGCGCGCCGAGATAGGCGTTCATCGTGAGGACCTTGTCCGGGAGCGCCTCGCCCGTGAACATGTCGGTCGCGCCCGCGGCGCGAAGCTCGTCGAGGCGCCCGTGGACGTCGTCGCCCTCGACCCACGCGACCCGCATCTCGACGCCCGCCGCCGCTGCCGCGTCGGAGAGCGCCTGCGCGCACGCGCGCGGGTTGAGCCCGCCCGCGTTCGTCACGATCTTCGACCCGCGCGCGGCGATCTGCCCGAGCAGCGGCCCGAGCGCGGTGACGACGTCCGGGACGTACCCCCCGTCCGGGTCCTTCGCGCGAGCGCGCGCGAGGAGCGCCATCGTGATCTCCGCGAGGTGGTCGGCGACGACGTAGTCGACGTCGCCGCGCTCGACGATCTGGCGGGCCGCGGCGAGAGAGTCGCCCCACGCCCCCGCCCAGCACCCGATTCGCAAGGTGTCGGCCATCAGTAGCTCCTTGGCAGGCCCAGGCTGTGCTGGGCGATGTGGTTGAGGATCATCTGCTCGCTCACCGGCGCGATCCGCAGGAGCCGCGCCATCCACCAGAGGTCGCTCACCCCGTACTCGAGGGCGAGGCCGTTGCCGCCGTGGGTCTGGACCGCGGCGTCGATCGCATGGGTCGCGGCCTCGGCGGCCGAGAACTTCGCCATGTTCGACGCCTCACCGGCCTCCGGCGAGCCGGCGTCGAAGAGCGCCGCCGCCTTCTGGGTCATGAGCCGCGAGAGCTCGAGCTCCACCTTCGCCCGCGCGAGCGGGTGCGCGATCGCCTGGTGGGCGCCGATCGGCGTCGCCCACACCTTCCGCTCGTTCGCGTAGGCGACGGCCTTCTCGAGCGCGAGCCGGGCGGTGCCGCAGAGGAGCGCCGCGGCGGTGATCCGCTCGGGGTTGAGCGCGTCGAAGATGACCTTGAGGCCCGCGTCCTCACCGCCGACGATCCGCTCCGGCTCGACGACGACGCCGTCGAGGTAGAGCGTCCACTGCTTGTCCGGCCCCATGTAGGGCATCGGGATGACGTCGCGGGTGAAGCCCGGGACGTCGACGTCGACGATGCAGAGCGACGGCGGACCGAGCTCGCCGTCCTCGTGGCGGACCCGGGCGACGACGAGAACGGCGTCCGCGTCCTCGACGCCCGAGATGTAGGTCTTCTGCCCGGTGAGCCGGAAGCTCCCGTCGTCGTGACGACGCAGCTGCGTGCGGAGGTTGTGGGAGTTCGATCCGGCGTCCGGCTCGGTGATCGCGAAGGCGAGCTTGCGCGAGCCGTCGACGATGCCGGTCAGCCAGCGCTCGCGCTGCTCGTCGGTGCCGTGACGCTCGAGGATCGTGCCGGCCATCGAGCACGAGAGGACGAGCATGATCCCGGCGACGCCGTGCGCGGCGAGCTCCTCGACGACAGGCGCGAGGCCGCGCATCCCGAGGCCGCCACCGCCGTGCTCCTCGGCGATGCCGATCCCCGCGTAGCCGGCCTCCGAGATCTCCCGCCAGAGCTCCGTCGTCGGCTCGTCGCGCTCGTAGCACTCGCGTGCGTACCGCGGCCCGTAGCGGCTGCAGATCGTCGCGACCGCTTCGCGGATCGCCCGCTCCTCGTCGCTCGGGAACAGGGACAGGGTCGGACTCGCCGTCGTCGTCATGGGAGCTCCTGGGACCCGGTGGAGACCACGGGTCGGTCGCTGGTCACGGCCATGCGGACATTGATACAGCAACTGCTGGCGCTTCGCCAGTCCACGAGGTAGGGTTCCCGCCCGATGCCTCCCTTCCGCTCGAAGATCGACCCCTCCAGCGACGACTTCCGCCGCAACCGCGAGGAGATGCTCGCGCTCGTCGACGAGCTGCGCGGCCTCGAAGCGCAGGCACGCGACCGCTCGGACGCCTCGGCGCCGCGCTTCCACGAGCGCGGTCAGCTCTCGCCGCGCGAGAGACTCGCCGCCCTCCTCGACCCCGGCGCGCCCGTCCTCGAGCTGCAGTCGGTGGCCGGGCACGAGCCGGACGGCGACGGGACGATCCCCGGCGGCGGGCTGATCCTCGTCATCGGCTACATCGCCGGCACGCGCTGCGTCGTCGTCGCCAACGACAGCGGCATCGACGCCGGCGCGCTCACGACCCCCGGCTCCGAGAAGTTCATCCGCGGCGCCGAGGTCGCGCTCGAGAACCGGATGCCCTTCGTCCTCCTCGTCGAGTCCGCCGGCGGCAACCTCCTCACCTACCGCGTCGAGTTCTGGCACCGCGGCGGGCGGATGTTCGGGATGCAGGCGAAGCTCAGCGCGGCCGGCGTCCCCGTCATCGCCGTCCAGCACGGGTCGGGCACCGCGGGCGGCGCCTACTTCCCGGGCATGTCGGACGTCGTCATCGGGGTGAAGGACCGCGGGTTCGCCTTCCTCGCCGGCCCCCCGCTCCTCAAGGCGGCGACGGGCGAGGTCGCCACCGCCGAGGACCTCGGCGGCATGGACATGCACAGCACCGTGTCGGGCCTCGTCGAGCACCTCGCCGAGGACGACGAGGACGCGCTGCGCATCTGCCGCGACGTCGTCGCCGGACTGCGCTGGACCGAGGGGCGCCCGTCGGTCGGCGGCCCCTCCGAGCCGCCGGTCTACGACCCCGACGAGCTCGCCGGCGTCGTCCCGGTCGACACGAAACGACCCTACGACTGCCGCGAGGTCCTCGCCCGCCTCGCCGACGGCTCCGAGCTCCTCGAGTTCAAGCCGGGCTTCGGGCCGATGACCGTCTGCGTCGAGGCCACCGTCCACGGCCACCCGTGCGGGTTCATCGCGAACAACGGCGCGATCGACAATGCCGGCGCGGCGAAGGCGACGCACTTCATCCACCGCTGCACCCAGCTCGGCCTGCCGCTCGTCTTCCTCCAGAACATCAACGGCTACATGGTCGGGACGGCGTCGGAGCGCGGCGGGATGATCAAGAACGGCGCGAAGATGATCCAGGCGGTCGCGACCGCCGACGTGCCGAAGTTCACGTATCTCATCGGCGCGAGCTTCGGCGCGGGCAACTACGGGATGTGCGGCGCCGGCTACGACCCGCGGCTCATCATGGCCTGGCCGAACGCGCGGATGGGCGTCATGGGCGCCGCCCAGGCCGCCGGGACGATGCGGATCGTCGCCTCGGAGAAGGCCGCCAGGAGCGGCAAGCCGATCGACGAGGCCCAGCTCGACGCCTACGCCGCCCGCATCCACGCGCTCTACGAGGCCCAGGAGTCGGCGTTCGTGAGCTCCGGGCGACAGTGCGACGACGGCATCCTCGATCCGCGCGACACCCGGCACGCGATCGGCTTCTCGCTCGGCATGGCCGCGGAGTGCCACGTCACCGAGCCCCGTCCCCTGTCCTTCGGCGTCGGCCGCATCTGAGGAGAGACCCCGTGAGCTTCGACACCCTGCTCATCGCCAACCGCGGCGAGATCGCGGTCCGCGTCGCGCGGACCGCCCGCGACCTCGGTCTGCGCACGGTCGCCGTCCACTCGACCGCCGACCGGGACGCTCCGCACGTCGCCGCCTGCGACGTCGCGGTCGAGATCGGCCCGCCGGCCGCCGCCGAGTCCTACCTCGTCGTCGACCGGATCCTCGACGCCGCCCGCGCGACCGGCGCCGGCGCGATCCACCCCGGCTACGGGTTCCTCTCCGAGAACGCCGCGTTCGCGACGGCGTGCGCGGAGGCGGGCATCACGTTCGTCGGTCCCCCGCCGTCGGCGATCGCCGAGATGGGCGACAAGGCGGCGGCGAAGCAGCGCATGCGCGACGCCGGCGTCCCCGTCGTGCCCGGCTACGACGGCGACGACCAGGACGACGCGCGGCTCGTGAGCGAGGCCGAGGAGATCGGCTACCCGCTCATGGTGAAGGCCGCCGCCGGCGGCGGCGGGAAGGGCATGCGGCTCGTCGGCGACCCCGCCGACCTGCCCGGTGCCCTCGCGGCCGCGCGCCGCGAGGCGGCCGCCGCCTTCGGCTCCGACCTCCTGCTTCTCGAGCGCGCGGTCCTCCGGCCCCGGCACGTCGAGATCCAGGTCCTCGCCGACGCCCATGGCCACGTCATCCACCTCGGGGAGCGCGACTGCTCTGTCCAGCGCCGCCATCAGAAGGTCCTCGAGGAGGCGCCGAGCCCGGCGGTCGACGACGAGCTCCGCGCGCGCATGGGCGCAGCCGGCGTCGCCGCCGCGGCCGCGGTCGGCTACGTCGGCGCCGGCACGGTCGAGTTCCTCCTCTCCCCGGAGGGCGAGTTCTTCTTCCTCGAGATGAACACGCGACTCCAGGTGGAGCATCCCGTCACCGAGATGGTGACCGGCCTCGACCTCGTCGAGTGGCAGCTGCGCATCGCGGCGGGCGAGCGCCTCGCTCTGCGCCAGGAGGACGTCCGGCTCGACGGACACGCGATCGAGGCCCGGCTCTACGCCGAGGACCCGGCGAACGACTACCTCCCCGCGACCGGTCGCCTGCGGCGCTGGGAGACCCCGTCGGGCCCGGGCGTGCGCGTCGACACCGGCGTGCGCGAGGGCAGCGAGATCACCCCGTTCTACGACCCGATGATCGCGAAGCTCATCGCCCACGGCCCCGACCGGGACGCGGCCCGCACGCGGCTCGCGCGGACGCTCGAGCGGACGACCGCCCTCGGGACGACGACGAACCGCGCGATGCTCGTCGCGACCCTCCGCGAGCCCGCGTTCGCCGCCGGCGAGGCGACGACCGCCTATCTCGACGAGCACCCGCCCCAGCCCCCGACGCCCTCCGCACGGCACCTCGTCGCGATCGCCGCCGTCCGGTACTCCCGCCGGCGGGCCGAGGCGAGCGCCACCGCCCACGGCATCGCCGGCTGGTCGTCCACGGGCGTCGTCGAGTGGCGCCAGCGTCTCGAGCTCGGCGGCGAGGAGGCGGTCGTCGTCATCCGCGAGAGCCGCGACGGCGTCGTCGCCACGCTCCGCGGTGAGACCCATCTCCTCATCCCGCGCGACGAGCGCCCCGTCGTCGACGGCACGGAGATCGCCCTGCGGCTCGTCGAGCCGGAGCCGGGGCGGATCCTCTGCGCCTTCGACGGACTCGACCTCGACCTGCGCGACCTCGCGATGCTCCCGCCCGGCCTCGACGCCGCCGCCGGCGCCGGCGTCCTCGTCGCCCCCATGCACGGCAAGGTGATCTCCGTCGGCGCCGCCATCGGCGCGACGGTCGCCAAGGGCGACCGGCTCGTCGTGCTCGAGGCGATGAAGATGGAGCACGAGATCATCGCCGACGTCGACGGCACCCTCGAGGAGATCGTCGACGAGGGCGCGCAGGTCGCGAGCGAGCAGCTGCTCGCCCGCGTCGCGACCGCCGAGTGACGGGGGTGGCGACGCGGCGGCCGGGCCTCACGAGCCAGGGCCCGGCCGCCGCGTCGTCCTACAGCCCGTAGGAGCGGCCGATGATGTCGAGCATGATCTCGTCGGTCCCGCCGCCGATGCGACCGATCCGCGCGTCGCGCCACATGCGCTCGATGTCGTACTCGCGGATGTAGCCCGCGCCGCCGTGGATCTGCAGGCACTCGTCGGCGACGCGGAACATCATCTGCGCCGCCGCGAGCTTGCACATCGAGATCTCGCGGACGGGGTACTCGCCGTCGGCGAAGCGGCGCGCCGTCACGTACACGAGCTGACGCGCGAGCTCGATGTCGGTCGCCATCGTCGCGAACTTGTGGCGGATCGCCTGGAACTTCCCGATCGGCCGCCCGAACGCCTGCCGCTCCTGGGCGTACTCGAGCGTGACGTCGAACATCGTCTGCGCGAAGCCGACGGCCCCGGCCGCGCCGACGAGCCGCTCGCCCTGGAGCTGCCAGCCGATGTGGAAGAAGCCCTTGCCCTCCTCGCCGAGCAGCGCGTCGGCGGGGACCCGCACGTCCTGGAAGGCGAGGAGCGCGGTGTCCGACGCCCGCAGGCCGAGCTTGTCGAGCTTCTCCTCGCGGACGACGCCGGGCACGTCCATGGGGACGAGGAAGAGCGAGATGCCGTCGTGCCCGGCCGAGGCATCGGTCTTCGCCACGAGCACGATGACGTCGGCGCGGTAGCCGTTGGTGATGTAGGTCTTCGAGCCGTTGATGACCCACTCGTCGCCGTCGCGGACGGCGGTCGTCCGGATCCCCGCGACGTCGGACCCCGCATCGGGCTCGGTGATCCCGAGGCAGAGGATCTTCTCGCCGCGGACGGCCGGCACGAGCCACTCCCGCTTCTGCTCCTCGCTGCCGAACTCGAGGATCGGCGGCATCGCGAGATCGGTCTGCACGAGGATGCCGATCGCGATGCCCTCCGAGCCGCAGCGGCGGACCTCCTCGGCGAGGACGATGCTCGCGAAGAGGTCGCCGCCCTGACCGCCGTAGCACTCGGGCACCCGGAGGCCGAGGAAGCCGAGCTCGCCCATGCGGCGCAGCAGCTCGTCGGGGAACGTCGTCTCCTCCCACTCGCGGACGTGCGGGCGGATCTCGCCGTCGACGAAGCGCCGGATGCTCTCGCGGAGGTCGTCGTGCTCGTCGGTGAAGAAGAGCCCGCGCCGCGCCGCGGCGTGATCGGGGCGGTGGACGGTGGTCATGCGTCCCGTCGCGCTTCGCGCGGGATCTGCCCCGACTGGGTCGCGATCTCCCGCGGCGGGAAGGCGTGCTGCGAGACGTCGTGCCCGTGGTCGACGTTGATGACGGACCCGCTGATCGCCCGGCCCGCCGGCGAGACGACGAACGCGATCGTCTCGGCGAGGTCCTCGGGCTGCGTGAGCTCGTCGGCGAGCAGGCTCCGCACGTGGTGCTCGCGGAAGTCCGCGGGGTACTTCGTGAGGAACGTGTCCGTCTCGACGACCCCCGGGGCGACGGCGACGAGGTTGATCCCGTATCTCGCCCACTCGATCGCGAGGACCTTCATGAGGTTCTCGACGCCGGCGCGCGCGGCGGACGAGTGCGCCATCCCCGCGAGACCGGTGTGCGGCGTGAGCGTGACGCTCACGACCCTGCCCCCGTTCCCCGAGGGGATGAACGCCTTCGTCGCGACCGCGTGGGTCATGAGCCACGTGCCCTCGAGGTTGAGCCGCACGACCGTGCGGAAGCCCTTCGGGGTGATGTCCTCCGCGGGACAGAGGAACTGGCCTCCGGCGTTGTTGACGAGGATGTCGATGCGCCCGTGGCGCGAGAGCGCGCCGTCGACGAGCGCATCGACCTCGTCCTCCTCGCGGATGTCGCACACGACGGGGTCGACGGCGCCCTGCGCGAGGGCGGCGGTCTCCTCGAGCGGCTCGAGGCGCCGCCCGCAGGTGACGACCGTCGCCCCCAGCCGCGCGAGCTCGAGGACGGTCGCGCGCCCGATGCCCGAGCCGCCGCCCGAGACGACCGCGACCTGCCCCTCGAGGCAGCCCGCCGCGAGGACGCGCGGCCTCGCGGGGCCGCCGCCGTTCGGCGTCGCCATCGCTCAGTAGCTCTTCGGGAGGCCGAGCGTGTGCTGGGCGACGTGGTTGAGGATCATCTCCGCGCTCACCGGCGCGATGCGCAGCACCCTCGCCATCCACCACATGTCCGAGACCCCGTACTCGAGGGCGAGGCCGTTGCCGCCGTGCGTCTGGATCGCCGCGTCGACGCAGTGCACGACCGCCTCGCCGGCGGAGTACTTCGCCATGTTCGCGGCCTCCCCGACGACCTGCCCCGACACCCGGGCGTCGAAGAGCGCGGCGGCCTTCTGGTTCATGAGCCGCGAGAGCTCGAGCTCGATGCGCGCCTTCGCGAGCGGGTGGGAGATGCCCTGGTGGGCGCCGATCGGCGTGCCCCACACCTCGCGCTCGTTGGCGTACGCGGTCGCCTTCTCGAGAGCGAGCCGGCCGATGCCGGCTCCAACCGCGGCGACGGCGATGCGCTCGGGGTTGAGGCCGTCGAACACGACGGCGAGGCCCGCCTCTTCCCCGCCGACGATGCGGTCCTCGGTGATCTCGACGTCGTCGTAGAAGATCGTCCACTGCCGGTCGGCGCCCAGGTAGGGCAGCGGGATCTCCTCGCGCGTGAGGCCGGGGGCGTCGACGTCGACGATGCAGAGCGTCGGCTTGCCGAGGGTGCCGTCGGCGCGGCGCATCCGCGCGATGCAGAGGATCGCGTCGGCGTCCTCGACGCCGGAGATGTAGTACTTCTGGCCGTTGAGGCGGTATCGGTCGCCGTCCCGCCGCAGCTCGGTGCGGATCTCGTGCGTGTTGGTCCCCGCGTCGGGCTCGGTGATCGAGAACGCGAGCCGCGTGCTGCCCGTCCCGATTCCGCGCAGCCAACGCTCCTTCTGCTCCTCGGAGCCGTGGCGCTCGAGGACCGTGCCCGCGATCGCCGAGGAGACGACCATCATGAGGGAGGACAGTCCCTGCGCGGCGGCCTCCTCGAGGACGATGAGCAGGCCGCGCATCCCCAGGCCGCCGCCACCCCACTCTTCGGGGACGTTGATCCCGGTGAACCCGGCCTCGCCGAGCGCCGCCCAGGCAGCCGTCGGCGGCTCGCCGCGGTCGTAGCACTCGCGTGCGTAGCGCGGCCCGAAGCCGGCGAGGATCTTCCGGACGGACTCGCGGATCGCGGTCTCCTCGTCGGACGGGACGAGGTCGAGGGTGGCCGTGGGCTCGGCAGTCGTGCTCATTCCACGATCGTATAGCAGTTACTGGCGTAACGCCAGTAACTGTTATGGGAGCGATTGATCGGCTCGCTCGAGCCGCCGGAAGCTCTCCGCGTCGTCCGGCGAGCGGCCGAAGGGGATCCCCGGTCGCGGAGAGGCGTTGAACTCCGAGTTCACGAGACGGAGCGCACCCACCTTCGTGAGGTCGTCGACGACGTTCTGCGCAGACACCGGGAGGGCCTGGTAGAGCCCCTCGGTGATGACGGCCGTGAGCCGCACGAAGTGGCTCACCTCGTCGCGCTCCTGGGCGATCGCGCCGATGTTGGAGAACCCGCGGGCCAGATCCTCGCCGTAGGGAGCGTTGTACTCGAGCATCGGCAGGGTCTCGCGCAGCGCGTCGTCGAGAGGCTCGGCGAGCGCGGTGAGCCCGGGCGCCGTCCGGCGCGTCGCCGCGAGCGCGCGAACGGCGGGAGGCGTCGCGTCGGAGAGCGCGTCGAGCGCCCCCTGCGTCCTGCGGGCTGTCACCGGAAGGCGGGCGACGGTCGGCGTGAGGCCGCCGATCGTCGCGCGCAGGTCGTCGAGGACCGGCGTGATCCGCGACCCGACCGCGCCGAGCGTCGTCGCGGTCGAGCGCGCCTGCTCGAGGGTCGTCGGGAGTCGGCGAAGCGTCGCGCGCAGCGCCTCGTCCTCCGCCGCGACCGCATCGGCGGCCCGCCTGCCCTCGTGGACGAGCGCCCGCACGGCGCCGTCGCGCTCCCCGAGGGCGGCGAACGTCGCACCGAGGTCGTCGACGAGGCCGGCGACCTGCTCGCGCTGCGCCGCGAGCGTCTCGGCGAGCGGCCCGGCCTTCACGAAGAGGTCCGAGAGCCCCTCGAGCGTCTCGTTGAGACCCCCGCCGCCGTCCTTCACGCCGGTGGCGATCCCGCGCAGGAGGCGGCGGACGCGCCGCCGCCGTGGCTCGTCGAACTCGGAGAGGATCTCGTCGAGCTGGACCGCCTCGCGGGCGCGGCTCACGCCGAGGGTCTCCCCGGGCGCGAGGCGCGGCGCGGAGGTCGTTCCCGGGACGAGGTCGACGTAGTTCTCACCGGTCGGCGTCTTCGTGCCGATGCGGACGGTCGCGTCGCGATGGATCGCGACGTCGTCGTCGATCGACAGCTCGAGGACGGCGTGGCCGCGGCGCACCGCGAGCTTCTCGACGCGTCCCTTCGTCACGCCCGCGATGCGGACGTCCGCCCGGTCGGCGAGGAGCACGGCATCGCGGACGACGGCCTGATAGCGCTCAGCTCCAGGTCGGCCGAGGCCGCCCGCGAGGTCGAAGAGGAAGACGAAGCAGCCCAGGCACGCGATCGCGAAGAGCACCAGGACGGCACCGCCTCCGAGGTGGGACCGGCGTCGTCTCATTCGGGCGTCTCCCCGTCCGCGCAGCCGACAACCGGAACGAGGTTCGGGTCCTTCGTGCCGCCGAGCATGCTGGGCGTGACGACGGCGTCTCCGCGGGCCGAGGCGTCGCGGTTCGCCACGCCGCCCCACTTGAAGATCGAGACCGTCCACGCGAAGAACTTCGGGATGTACCGCTCGCAGCGCATGAGCGCGGCGGTGACGCGTTCGAGACGCGGGGCCTGCGGCGACAGCCTCTCGAACGTGACGCCGAGGTCGTCGGCGACAGGCACGAGGTCACGGGCGACCGGGCGCAGCCGCCGCACCGGCGGGCGCGCCTCGCGCAGCGCCGGCGTCGCCGTGCCCGAGAGCTCACGCACCGAGGCCAGAGCGTCGGGGAGCTCGCCGATCGCCGGCCGCAGGGCCGCGAGCGCCGGTCGCAGGTCGTCCGCGGCGCCGCGCAGCCCGGTCATCGAGGACTCGAGCGCCCGCATCGTTCCCGGGAGCTCGCTGATCGTCCGGCGCAGCTCCGCAGCGCGGGCCCCGGTCGCCGTGAACGTGTCCGCCCCGGCGTCGACGAGCGTCGTGACCATGTCCTCCCGGCGGCCGAGCTCCTCGACGAGGAGTCCGCTCTCGCGGACGAGGCGCGCGACGACCTTCCGGCGCTCGGCGATCGCCTCGACGAGCCGCTGCTGCGAGCGCAGGAGAGGCACGAACGCGGCGAGGCCCTCGCGCAGCTCCGCGCCGCGGTCGTCGAGCCCCACCGAGAGCTCGGCGACGAGCGAGCGCATCCGGTCGGCGACCGGCTCGTCGAAGACGTTGAGCACGTCGGCGACCGCGACCGGCGTCCTCGTGCGCTCCGCGTCGAGGATCTCCGCCTCCGTCGCCTCGCCCGCGGCGGCCGTCCCCGAGCTCTCGACGTCGAGGTACATGTCCTGCAGGAGGGTCTGCGGGCGCAGCGAGAACCGCGCGTCGCGGTGGATGCTCCGGCCGCCCGCCTCGTCGCGATCGACCTCGAGGGTGAGGACGGCGCGCCGTCCCTCGAGCTCGACGTCGGCGATGCGACCGACGACGACGCCTGCCCACCGCACCTCGTTGCGGCCGGGCACGACGCCCTGGACGTCGTCGGCCGCGACGCGGAGCACCTGGCGGTCGCCGTCGTTGGCCGCGACGTTCGTGCGCGACACGATCGAGTAGCCCGCCACGATCGCGGCGACGATCCCGAGGACGACGACGGCGAAGGGCACGGCCGCCCGGCGGAGCTCGAGTCGCATCCGCGCGCTCATCGTCCGCCACCTCCGAGGATCGCGCCGATGGCGTCCTCGAGGCCGTCGCACTTCGCGAGCTGGCTCTCGGTCGGGTCGGAGATGAAGAGGTTGCAGGGCAACAGGCCGTTCGAGTTGGGTCCCGCCTGCGGGCCGAACGTCGCGAAGTGCCCCCAGGGCGCGTAGCGGGCCGTGAACGCGGTCAGCGCCTCGAGCGTGGGGCCGACCAGCTGATAGGTCGGGCGCTTCGAGCCCTCCTCCACCTTCGCGAGGAGGGGCAGGATCTCGGTGCGCGTGCGTCGCACCGTGGGCGCGAGCCGCTCGAGGAGCTCGCGCCCGGGCCCCGCCGCGGCGGCGACGCGGTCGACGGCGCGCTCGAGGTCGGCGGTGAGCGGGCGCGCGTCGCGGAGGAGGAGGTTGAGCTCGCGCACGGCCGGCCGCGCGGCCCTCGCGGTCGGCGCGACGGCGGACGCGACGGGCGCGACGTCGTCGAGGACCGCGTCGAGCGCCGGCAGGGTCGCGTCGACCTCGTGCGTGGCGGCCCGGGTCGCGGCGAGTGCCGACGGGGTGACGCGGAACGTGGAGCGCAGCGCCGGGCCGGCCGCGGCGGTCGCCCCGAACGTCCGCGCGGCGCCGCCGACGAGGCGCCCGAGCGCCTCCGAGGAGCGCCCGGTCCCCCGGACGACGCGCGCAGCGCCGTCGACGAGGCGCCGGACGTCGCCGGGACGCTCCCCCAAGAGCGCGCGGAAGCCGGTCGGCGAGTCCCGCAGGGTCTCCGGCAGCGCGTCGACGAGACGTCCCGCTGCCGGGCCGTCGAGGACCTCGGGCAGCTCGCGCAGGACGCGGCGCTGCGCCTCGCGCGTCGGCGGGTCGTAGATGGCGAGGACGTCGTCGACCTCGGTCTGGGCCGGCGGGTCCCCCGGTTCCACCTCATTCCCGCGCAGCGGAGGCCGCAGCGGGGAGCCCGGATCGAGGATGAGCTGCATGCGTCCTCCGAGGAGGGTGCGGAAGCGCAGGGAGGCGGTCGCGCCCTCGCGGAGGTCGACGCCGTCGTCGGTGACCTCGAACGTCACGCGCGACGCCCGCCCGCCGTCGACCGGCTCGACGCTCTCGACGCGTCCGACCTCGACCCCGGCGACGCGGACCGGCGTCGTGTCGAACACCTGGCGTGCCTCCTGGAGGACGACGCTGAGGCGCCGGCCGCCGTCGCCGCCGAGGAGCGGCACCGAGCCGCTGACCGCGATGAACAGGACGAGCGGGACGGCGGCGAGGATGGCCGTCCCGAGGACCCGGTGGCGCCGGCGCCGCGCCGCCGCGCCGAGATGTCGGGCCCCGCTCACCGTGCACCTCCGGGGCAGGAGTGGTCGGTCGGGTTCCTCGTCGGGAGTGGTCCGAAGGGCCCCTTCTCGCCGGGGAAGGCGACGACGGGCGGGTAGAGCACGAGCCGGATCATCGTGTTCGGCCCGAGGCTCCCGTTCGAGCCGCGCGTCGCGTAGCCGAGCATGCTGCGCCAGTTGCGGAAGAACGCCTCGATGCGGCAGTCTCTGGTCCCGATGTCGCGCAGGAGGCTCCGCGCGGGCTCGAGGTTCGCATCGACCGGACCGAGGACCGCCCGCGTCGCCTTCGCCGCCCGGGTGAGCGGGGACGTCGTCTCACGGACGGCGGCGAGCAGCGGGTCGAGCCGTCGCAGCGGAGCCCGGCCGTCCTCGAGGAGCTGCGTCGTCGCGCGCAGACCGGCGGGCGCGACGCGGGTGAACGCCGCGGTCGTCGTCGCGAAGCGCGTCGCCGCGGCGAGCGCCGGCGTGATCCGAGTCGACGCGTCGCGGAGGTCGCGGAGCGTGCCGGGGAGGGCGTCGAGTGTCCGCCCGAGCGCGTCGTGCTCGTCGAGGACGGCGTCCATCACGCGCGTCACCGAGCGTACCCCCGGCGCGAGGTCGCCGCGGACGGGCTCGAGCGCGGCGGCGAAGCTCTCCGTCCCGGCGACGAACCTGCGCGTCGCCCCCGTGCGGTGCAGGAGCGGCCGGACGGCCCGCGAGAAGTCGCGGAGCGTCGCCGGCGCGGCGTCGAGCGCCTCGCCCAGCCCCGCCCCGCGGCCGGCCAGGCCACCCCCGAGGCCGCGCACGCTCCGCCCGAGCGCCCGCCGCGTCTCGGGGTCGAACGTCTCGAGGACGTCGCCGAGCTGGACGATGGCCGAGCTCTGCTCCCGGGGGATCGTCGCGCCGCTGCCGAGGACCTCGGTGCTGCGACCGGGGATGAGCTGGACGTACTGCGCGCCGAGGAGGCCGCGGAGGCGGATCCGCGCCCGCGTGTCCGCCGAGAGCGGACCGGCGTCACCGTCGAGGCGCAGCGTGACGGTCGGGACGCCGTCGACGAGCCGCCCGTTCGTCGTCTGCCCCACGCGCTTGCCCGCGATCCGCACGTCGGCGCCCTTCTCGCCGAGGTTCTCGAGGCTCTCGACCTCGAGCTCGAGCTCGTAGTGGGAGGCGAGCGGGACCCCTGTCGTCGGCGCGCGGAAGGCGACGACGAGCGCGGCGAGCGCGGCGAGCGTCGCGGCGACGCCGAGGGCGACGAAGAGAGGCCGGGTCGTCGGATCGACGGAGCGGCGGGCTCGCGGGGTGCGGGTGGCGCGCATCATCCGAGGAGGAAGTCGAGGAGCCCGGAGGCGGGGTCGGGGTCGGGGGACGCCGGCGGCGTGTCGCGCGTCGGGAGCTCGTCGAGGAGCCCGTCGACGATGGGCCCGACGGGTCCGGGCAGGACCGGCCGCGGCGTCGCGGCGGGCGCCTTCTCGACACCCGTGGACGGCTTCTGCGGACGGGGGCCGGGCTTCGTCGATGCGGGCTCCGGCGCCTTGCGAGCGGGCGCCGTCTTCTGCTGCGTCGCACCGCTCACGAGGTAGTCGCCGATGACGCTGATCATGTCGGCGCTCACGCCGGGCGTGAGCCGGAAGAGATGGCCGAGCCCGTCCCGGTTCTGGATCGCCAGGGTCCAAGCCTGGACGAGGCCGAGCAGGTCCGGCGCCGCGCGGTCGAGGCTCGCGGTGACGCGCTCGCTCTCGGCGGACGCGCCGCGCAGCTCGTGCGCCGTCGGCCGCAGGCGGCTCGCGAGCGGCCCGACGTCGCGCGCGACGCGCACGAGCGCCGGGGAGGACTCCCTGAGGTCGTCGAACGCGCCATCGGCGACGGCGGCGAAGGACGGGAGGGCGTCGAGGGTCTCCGTGAGCGCGGGGCCCGTTCGCTCGAGGCCGCGGGCCGCGGGGCGCAGGGCGGCGGCGGCGCTGTCGAGCTCTCGGAGGGTCGCCCGAAGCGCGACGAGCGTCGACGGCGCCTGCGCGAGCGTCGCGTCGAGCTTCGCGCGCCGATCGCCGGTCGTCCTCAGCACGCGCGCCGTGCGGTCGACGAGTCGCGCGAGGTCCTCGCGCGCCGGTGCGGCGGCGGAGACGACTCGGGAGGCCCGGTCGAGCAGCGACTCGAGACGGCGCGTGTCGGCCGTCACCTCGTCGAAGAGCGCGTTGACGTCCTCGGCCGACGGTGGCAGCGCCGCCACCGTGCGCGCGAGGTCCTTCCCGTTGCCCTCGAGCGCGAGACCGGCCTCGCGGAGGAGCAGCGCGAGCCGGTCCCGCGTCGCGGGGCCGAGGACCTGGAGGATCTGGTCCACCTCGACCGGCAGCTTCACGCGCTCGGCGGCGATCGTCGCGCCGTCGGCGAGCGGGGCCCGCCGGTCACCCGGGCGCAGGTCGACGTACTTCTCGCCGAGGAGGTTCGCCGGCCGGACCCACACCTCCGCGTCGCGGCCGATCGCGGTGCGCGCGCTCTCGACCCGCAGCCGCGCACGCGCCGTGTCGCGGGCCGTCACCTCGAGCCGGTCGACCGTGCCGACGGCGACGCCGCCGACCTTCACCTGGGAGCCCTCGCGCAGGCCGGCGGCGTCCGGCAGGTCGACCCAGACGCGGAGGTCGTCGTCACCGGCGGTCATGCTCGCGACCACGACGATCGCGGCGACGAGCAGGCCGGCGAGGATCACGGGCGGAAGCAGCCGCCTCACCCCGTCACCTCCGGGTCGGCCTTCGGATCGAAGACCTCGGGCCCGACCCCGCACTGCGGCTGGAACCAGTCGTCGCCCGCGTTGTAGCCCGGCGGCCGGAGATAGCGGTACCCGAGCCCGGGGATCGTCGCGGCCGCCTGCGCGGGCGTGAGCGGAGTGAGGTCCGGGAGCGGCTGCTCGGTGACGGCGACGTACCCGACGTGGCCGACGGCGTCGTAGTGCCCGGTCGCGCCGCCCCAGTTCGTGCCGAAGTGCGCGATCTGCGGCGCGTAGGGGCGCAGGCAGGCGAGCATCGGCTGCAGCTGCTCGAGAGCGGGCTTCGCGTCGTCGAGGACCGGGCGGGCCGCGTCGAGGAGCCCCGTGAGCCCGGGCGCGGCGCGCTCCACCGTGCGGAGCGTCGTGCGCAGGCGCGGCGCGACGTCGTCGAGCGTGCGCAGCGCGCTCGACGCCGGCCCGGTGAGCCGCCGCAGCTGCTCCGCCCCCGGGGCGAGGTCCGCGGCGACGGCGTCGAGGCGGCCGAGCGTCGGGTCGAGGCGCTGCAGCGTCCCGCGGGCGGCGTCGAACGTCGCCGGGGCCTGGCGCAGCGTCTGCGCGACGCCGTCGGACGCGCGCGCGACCTCGGCGAACGTCGCTCCGGCGTCCTGCGCGACGGCGACGAGGTCGTCCGCCCCGCCGCGCAGCGCGCCGGCGGTGCGCGCACCCTCGCGCGCGAGGATCGTGAGGGCGTCCGGGTCGTCACCGAGCTCGCCGAGGAGGTCCGCCGCGGCCGACGCCGCCGGCCCCGTGCGCTCGAGGCCGCGCGCGAGCGTCCGCCCGCGCGAGCCCAGCGTGCGGGCGGAGGAGTCGACGAGCCGGCCGAGCTCGTCGCGCGTCGGGCGGTCGAACATGTCGACGACCTCGTCGATCTCGACGGCGGAAAGCGCGTCCGCGGACGGGAGTCGCGCCCCCGAATCCAGGGCGGCCGCGTCGGCCGGCCCCGGGCGCAGCTCGACGTACCGGTTCGAGTACGACACGGTGCCGCCGAACCGCACCTGCGCGGTCGTCCCCTCGGGGAGCGGCCACACCGCGTCGTCGGTGATGCGCATCTCGACCTCGGCCTGGCCGTCGGCGAAGCGGACGGCGTCGACGCGGCCCACGGGACGGCCGCCGGCGGTGACGTTCGCGCCGTCGACCAGGTTCGTCGCGGCGGCGAAGCGCGCGACGAGGACGCGGTCGTCGCCGTCGCCGCCCGTCACCGCGAGCGCCAGGACGGCCAGCGCGACGACGGCGAGGGCCACCATGAGCGCGCGGACGAGGAGAGGCGTCGCGATCGTCATCCGCCGATCGGGATCCTCGAGTCGGTGCCCCAGATGAGGAGGCTCATCGTCCCGCCGATCGCGTGGATGAGCACGAGGTTGACGACCATCGAGCGCGCGGTCGCCGTGCCGACGCCCACCGGCCCCCCGCTGGCGCGGAACCCGTAGTAGATGCCCGTGAGGACGATCGGGATCCCGATGCACATCGCCTTGAGGAGGCTGAAGAGGTCCTCGTCGAGCCCGTGGGCCGGGCCGAAGTGACCCGCCGACCACGCACCGGCGGAGATGTCGCCGACCTGGAAGACGACGACGGAGTACGACCCGAGCGTCCCGACCGCGACGGAGAGGACGTAGATGACCGGGAGCGCGACGAGCGCCGCGGCGAGGCGCGTCGCGACGATGTAGACCATCGAGCTGACGCCCATGACCTCGAGGCCGTCGATCTCGTCGGAGATCCGCATCGCGCCGATCTCGGCGACGAGGCCGCACGAGACCTTCGCGGCGAGGATGTACCCGAACATGTACGGGAACATCTCCCGCTGGTCGCAGATGAGCGTGAAGAGACCCGTGGCACCCGAGGCGCCGAACGTCCGCGACTGGTAGGCCGTGAAGAGCCCGCACTCGCCGCCGATGACGAACTGCATCGCGACGATGACGAGCGTCGAGCCCGTGAGGAGGAGCGCGGCCTGGCGGAAGACCTCGCTCGAGTACCGCGGGACCTTGCGCAGCGCGCGGAACGCCTGACCGGAGAAGGTCGCGACGTCGCCGACCTCGACGACGAGCTCGTCGACGTGATCGCGTGCTCGCGTGCCCGCCATCAGCGCGTCTCCAGGAGGCTCGGGAACGAGGCGAGGAGCAGCGACGTCCAGGCGTAGTTGAACACCCAGAGCGTCGCGAAGGCGATGACGACGGCCTGGTTGACGGCGCGGCCGACGCCGACCGGCCCGCCGCGCGTGTGCAGGCCCTTGTAGCAGGAGACGACGCCGATGATGAGCCCGAACGCGACCGTCTTCAGCACTGCGCTGAGGAGCTCGGCGACCGCGAAGTTCGCCTTCAGGGTCGCGGTGAAGGCCGCGACCGTCGTGTCGTAGAGGGCGAGGGTCGCGAGGATGCCCGAGAGCAGGATGAACATCACCGCGACGAGGTTGAGCAGCGGCGTGATGACGACGAACGCGAGGACGCGCGGCACGACGAGGTGGCGCACGGTGTCGACGCCGAGGACGCTCATCGCGTCGAGCTCCTCGCGGACCTTCCGCGCCCCGAGGTCGGCGGTGACCGCGGTCCCGGCGACGCCGGCGACGATCATCGCGGTCGCCCACGTCGCGAGCTCGCGCACCGCGCCGACGACGAAGATCGCGCCGGTGCGGTCGGATGCGCCGAGCGAGTCGAGCACGAGCCCCGCCTGCACGCCGATCGTCCCGAACCCGAACGCGAACACCGAGAGGATGAGCGGCAGCGTGCAGCGGCGGACGATGATGAGCGACTGCGCGATGAACTCGCCTCGCCACGCCTGCGTGTCGCGGATCGCGAGCTGCGGGATGCGCGCCGCGAGGGCGAGCATCGCGCCGAGCTCACCGAAGGCCTCGCGCAGCCGGTTCGCGACCCCGCGGCCGGGCCGAGCGGCGGTGTCGGCCGGGCCGCCCGGAAGCGCCGGCGGCGCGCTGCGGGGGTGGGTTCCCGATGCGGAGGCCGCGTTCACGGCGCGCCTCCGCCGACGAGCTTCGCCGTCACACCGGGACCGCCCGCACGCGCGAGCAGGATCCGCTCCATGCAGCGCAGGCCGAGGTCGATGACGGGCTCGATGACGTCCTCGCGCGTGAGGCGCCCGTGGATGACGCTCTGGGCGACGAGGGTCTCGGTGAAGGCCTCCCACCCGTGCAGCACGGCGAGCTCGTCGTCTGCCAGCTCGTGCACCGGCCCGAGGCCGAGCACGTTGACGAGCTGCCGGACGGCCTCGCCACGGGCCTCGTCCATGATCTCGTGGACCTCGACGTCGCCCATCCCACCGCTGCGGAGCGCCGCGAACCACACGTCCGGAGTGCGCTCGATGTCGTCGAGGAGGAGCGAGACCGCGGTGCGCAGCCGATCCTCGGGGGTCGCCCCGTGGACGTACGGGGGGACGACGACCTCGACGACGGAGACGGCGCGGCGCACGGTCTCGAGGTAGAGCTCGCGCTTCGTCTTGAAGTGGTGGCTGATGAGCGCTCGCGTGACGCCCGCCTCCGCGGCGATGTCGTCGAGCGACACCGTGTCGACGGGCCGGTACCCGAGGACCCTCGACGCGGCCTCGAGGATCTGCTCCCGTCGCTCGTCCGGCGCGAGCCGGACGCGACGAGCCGACCCCGACGCCATCTGCTGGCGGCCTCCCCTCACGCAGACGAACGTAACCGCCTTACTAGCGAGATGCAAGTAGCTGTTATATGTCAGCCATCACGGCAGGGCGGTCGGGCCCGGCGCGCGCGGCAGCCGCACCCCGCGCGCCGGAAGGGTGCGTCGTGCCCGACGACCGGGCGAAGCGGATGTGCCGTCGATCCGCCGGCGGCGCTCAGCCGAGCGCGGAGGCGCCGAGGAGCCGCGCGACCGCCCAGCTGATGATCTCGAGCACCAGCTCCTCCGTCGCCTCCTGGTCGAGCCGCTCGTGCTCGAGCCACTGGACGAGCGCGGACTCCGCGGCGGCCTCCGTGACGCGCAGCACCGCGACCTCCGCGGGCTCGAGCTCGTCGATCGGCCGCAGGCCCATGACGGCGGCGAGCCGCGCCGCCGCCTTGTCCCTCGCCTCCTCGATGACGGCGAGGACGTCGGCGTCACCGCCGGCCTGGGGACGGACCGAGTCGAGGTACAGCTCGCGGTTGCGTCCCACCCGGTCCACCCAGCCGTGCACCGCGTACGCGAGCCTCTCGGCGAGCGACTGACCGTGGACGTAGTCGGGGATCGGGAGGATGTTGGCGTCGAGGGCCGACCGCAGGACCTCGATGTAGAGGCCCCGCTTCGTCCCGAAGTGGTGGTTGATGAGCCCGCGGGTGACGCCTGCCTCCTTCGCGACCATGTCGAGGGAGACGTCGGCGTAGTGCCCGGTGCGGAACAGCCGGGTCGCCGCCCCGACGATCGCCCGCCGTCGCTCCTCGGCGGGGAGACGCTCACGGCGCGACATCGAGTCGCGTTTCGGACGGGCGGGCATCACATGAGCCTACCGGGGGGCGGTATCGGGAGAGCTCGACGCCGGCACCTCGGACTGTCCGTCGGACAGCTGTTGTTATCTTAGATACAGGAGGCTGAGATGACGACCGAGAAGGCGACGACGAAGGACCGCGAGCGGCTCTCGGCCGACGCGCGGCGGGACCAGCTCGTCGCGGTCGCCGCCGAGGTCTTCCGCGACCGTCCGTTCGGCGACGTCTCCGCCGACGAGATCGCCGAGGCGGCCGGCGTCGCCCGCGGGCTCATCAACCACCACTTCGGGACGAAGCGCGGGCTCTACGTCGAGGTCGTGCGGCGCATGCTCGACACCTCGCGCGTCCACGTCCCCGAGTACCGGCACGGGACGACGCTGCGCGACCGCCTCGAGGAGAGCATCGGAAAGTGGCTCTCGAACATCGAGCGCCACCGCGAGATCTGGCTCGCCTCGGTCCGCACCGCGGGGATGGGGGATCCCGACGTCGCCGCGCTCGCCGAGCAGTCCCGCGAGGAGGCCGCCCGCAAGCTCTCCCTCGTCATGGGCCTCGGCCCGGTCGACGAGCTCTCGCCCGAGCGGCTCGGCATGATCCGGATCTGGCAGTCGCTCGCCGAGTCCGCCGCCTGCCAGTGGCTCGAGTACGGGCGCCTCACGCGTGAGCAGGTGCGCGTCCTCGTCATCGAGACCGGAGAGCGCGTCGCCCACGGGCTCATGGACGAGCTCGCCGCCGTGATGGGTGAAGGCGCCGCGGCGACCGCCGGCGGCGTCGGCCGGCTCGACTCCGCGCACTGAGGCCGCGCGAGGGCCGGAGCCCCCGCGCGGCTTCTCGCCTCAGCCGGCGGAGGGCACGCGCACGTGGACGGCGCGAGGCTGGTTGACGAACATCGAACGCACGGCCTCGGGCTCCTCGATGAGCTCGAGGCTCGGGAAGCGGGAGAGGGTCTCCTCGAACAGCACCCGCAGCTCGAGGCGGGCGAGCGCCGTGCCGAGGCAGAAGTGCCGGCCTCCCGCCCCGAAGGCCTGATGCTCGGGGTTGCGGGTGATGTCGAGCGCGTGCGGGCACGCGTGGACGGACTCGTCGCGGTTCGACGACGGGTACCAGAGGATGATCTTGTCGCCCTCGCGGATCGTCTTGCCGTGCATCTCGACGTCGCGGGTCGCCGCCCGGGCGAAGTGCCCGAAGGCGGGCGCGTAGCGCAGGAACTCCTCGACCGCGGCCGGGACGAGCGAGGGGTTCTCGCTCAGCGTCGCCATCTGGTCGGGGTGCCGCATGAGCGCGACCATGCCGTTGGAGAACGTCGCCTTCGTGCTGTCGTTCCCCGCCGCGACGAGGAGCGCGAAGCCGAAGGCGATCTCGTCGTCGGACAGTCGCTCGCCGTCGACCTCGGCGTGCACGAGGATGCTCGTGAGGTCGTCGGTCGGGTTCACACGCCGGTCCGCGGCCATCGCCATGACGCCCTGGACGATCTCCACGAGCGTCTCTTGCACGGTGTCCGCGCCGTCGGGCTGGATGATGTCGTCGCCGAACGCGATCGCGCGCTGCGCGACGACCGCCCACCTCTCGTCGTCCTCCTCCGGTGTCCCGAGGAAGGTGCCGATGACCCGGCCGACGACCGGTGCGGCGAGGTCACCGACGAGGTCGAAGGTCTCACGGCCCTCGAGCCGGTCGAGGACCCGGCGCGCGACGTCGCGGACCGTCTGCTCGTGCTCGGCGATCCGCTTCGGGGTGAACCCGCGCTGGAAGAGCCCCTTGATGCGGTCGTGCCTCGGCGGGTCCATGCCGAGGAAGATCGCGTTCTGCACCTGGACGGGGACGACGTGGTCGACGGCGAGGAAGCCGCGTTTCTCGTTGGAGAACGTCTCCCAGTCGCGGCTGATCGCGTGCACGTCCTCCCACCGGGTGATGGACCAGAAGCCCGTCTCCTCGGGCCAGTCCGCCATCTCGCTCCAGTGCACGGGCGCCTCGCGTCGCAGGCGCTCGAAGACCTCGTGGGGCGGTCCGTCCTTCCAGAGCTCGGGGTCACCGAGGTCGATCTGGTCGACCGGCATCTCGGAGATGGTCGTCATCGGCTGTCCTCCTGGGTCTCGCCGGCGGAGAGCGCCGGCGTCTCGTTGATGCGAGCGAGGTAGGCCTGGCGCTCCGGGGCGTCGATCCCCGCGAGGAGCGCCTGATCGGCCTTCAGGATCCGAGTCATCGCGTCGGACGCGCGCAGCGGGAGCAGCTTCGTCACCCGGTGGAGAAGGTTCATCTGCCGCGGACACCAGACCTCGTAGCGGCGCGTGCGGACCGCGTCGACGATGTTGTCGGCGACGTCCTCGGGCTTCAGCGCCTTCACCCCGCGCGTGTCCGGGATCCCGTCGGTGAGCTCCGTGCGGACGATGACGGGCATCACTACCGACAGCGCGATCGGGCTGTCGCGAAGCTCGGCGCGCAGCGCGTCGGTGAGGCCGACGACGGCGTGCTTCGTCGCCGTGTAGGTGACGATGCCAGGCGGCGCGAACTTGCCTGCGGTCGACGCGACGTTGATGAGGTGACCGTCGCCCCGCTCGATCATCCGCGGCAGCACCGCGCGCGCCCCGTGGATGACGCCGTGGACGTTGATGTCGAACTGGCGGTGGATGCTCTCGGGGGCCTCGTCGAGGAAGCGGACGGTCGGCATGATCCCCGCGTTGTTGACGAAGACGTCGATCGGGCCGATCGCGTCCTCCACGTCGTCGACGAACCGCTCGACCGACGCGGGGTCCGTCACGTCGAGGTCGAAGGCGACGACCGACCCACCGAGCTCGGCCGCGGTCGTCCGCGCGAGGTCACCGTCGATGTCGCCGATCGCGACCCGCACGCCCTCGCGGACGAGCGCGACCGCGGTCGCGCGCCCGATGCCGCGGGCGCCGCCGGTGATCGCGACCGTCCGGCCCGCGATGGATCGAGGAGGAGTGCTCATGAATGCGTTCAGTCCTTGCTATCGACTCGCCAGTAACAGCAGACCACGCGACGGTACCAGTTGCTCGGGGGCCGCGTCCAGATGCGCAGCCGCGTCGGGGAGGAGACATCTCCTCCCTTCGCCCGATTTCAGGGCGTCGAGAGGCGGCCTACCGTCTCGAGCGATCCGCAAGGCGACGGAGACGTCGCGAGAGAGAGGGAGCGACCATGGCCATCACCGAGAACACCTGCCCGATCGAGCACGTCCGCGTCGCCGATCCCGAGCACTGGACCGAGGGGCCGCCCCTCGAGGCCTTCCGCGAGATGCGGCAGAGCTGCCCCGTGCACTGGTCGAGCGGGATGAGCGAGCACCCCGAGGAGCGCGGCTTCTGGTCCGTGACGACACAGGACCTCATCCACCAGGTGAGCCGCGACTACAAGACCTTCTCCTCGGAGGTCGACGGGTTCCTCGGCATGCCGTGGATGCCGCTCGCGCTCCAGCAGGGGATGTTCATCGGCATGGACCCGCCGAAGCACGGGCGACTCAAGTCGCTCTTCCAGCGCGGGTTCACGCCGAAGCGCATCGCCGAGCACGAGGACGACATCCGCGCGATCGCGGTCGAGGTCCTCGACCGGCTCGACGGCCGCGAGACCTGCGACGTCGTGACCGAGATCGCCCAGCCGATCGTCTCGCGGGTCATCGGGTCGTTCATGGGGATCCCGGAGAAGGACGACGCGATGTGGGCCGAGCTCATGAACGTGCTCGTCGGGGGCGACGACCCCGCGATCAACCCGGACGGCCCCGACGCGATCGCCGCGAAGTGGGTGCCCCTCATCGTCGAGCGCTGCCAGAGCCTCATCGACGACCGGCGCGAGAACCCCAAGGACGACCTCATGACGATCCTCGTGGAGGCGGAGATCGACGGCGACCGCCTCACCGACTGGGAGATCGTCATGGGCTTCATCCTCCTCGTCACCGCGGGCAACGACTCGACGAAGGCGGTGTTCTCGAGCGGGACGCACGCGCTCCTGCGCCACCCCGACCAGCGCGAGAAGCTGCTCGCGGACCCGAGCCTCATCCCCTCGGCCGTCGAGGAGTGCCTGCGCATGTTCCCGGCGTTCGCCCACTTCCGCCGCACCGCGACCGAGGACACCGAGCTCGGGGGCGTCGAGATCAAGAAGGGCGACAAGGTGCTCATGTGGTACCCGTCCTCCGGCCGCGACGAGAGCGTCTACGAGGACCCCGAGGCCTTCGACGTCACGCGCAACCCCGAGCACCAGGCGTTCGGCGGCGGCGGCCGGCACTTCTGCCTCGGCACCGCCCTCGCCCGGCTCGAGCTGCGCGTGATGTTCGAGGAGACGCTGAAGCGCTACCCCGAGATGGAGCTCGAGGACGGCCCGACGTGGGCGACGGCGATCTTCGTCAACCAGTACACGACGCTCCCGGTGCGCCTCGGGCCGCGCGCGGCGTAGCCGCCGAAGAGCATGTCACGGACCTCGCCGGTGCGCCGCACGAGCGCCGGCGCGCGTCCGGTCCGTCACGTTGTGATCCGCACACACCGACGCCGCCGGAACGCTGGGGGCGAGGGCCGTGGGACCGCGGAGGGCGCCGCCGTACGGTCGCCCGCATGCTCACAGCCACTCGCCCTGACGACCACGCGGACACCGAGACCGAGGCCGAGGCCGTGACCGCTGCGGCCGACGCGACGCTCGCGGCCCTCGACGCCGCCGTCGACGCGCCGGCCGGCCCCGGGCACGGACCGGCCGCCTCCGGTGTCTCCATCGCGGCGGCGGTCCGCGCGACCAGCGAGCGCCGCGCCGCTCAGCACGCGCGCGTGAAGGCGATCCAGCGGATCGTCCTGCTGCCGCTCACCGTCGCGGGCCTCACCCTCACGGTGCTCTTCGCGCTGATGATGGTCTCCTACGTGGAGCAGCTCTGAACGCAGGCCCGGCCGCTCACGGCCCGGACGGACGACGCCGTCCGGGCTGCGCCGGGCCGCGGCGCAGGTTGATCGCGATCAGCAGCTCGATGACGTCGCCGAGCCGGCGGAGGTCCCGGCCGGTGCGCTCGGCGATCCGGCCGAGCCGGTTGTGCGCGGTGTTCACGTGCACGTACAGGCGCTCCGCGGCCACCTTCACGTTGAGGTCGGCGTCGGCGTAGGCGAGCAGCGTGCTCGTGAGCGCGCCGCCCGCCTCGAGGTCCTCGTCGACGAGCCGCGCGATCTCGGGCGCCACCATCCGCGCCGCGGTCGGATCCCCCGTGAGCGTGAGGTACTCGAAGGCGCTCATCGCGCAGAGGCTGACGACGCGGTCCCCGTCGGCCGCGGTCGCCCGGGCCACGCACGCCTCGGAGTAGGCCTCGGGAACATCGCGCAGGCCGCCGACGATCGTGCTCGCCCCGATCTCGAGGACCGTGCCCTCGTCACGGAGCTGCGCGGCGAAGCGACGGAGCGCGTCGTGCAGGGCGGCGCCGTCGCCGGGCTCGACCGGGAGGACCGCGACGATCTCGTCGCCTCGCTGCACCGCGAGCGGAGCCGAGGCCCGGCCGGCGACGCGCCCGATCGCGCCGGCCGCGAGCCGGATCCGCGCCATGTCCGCCGCGGCGTCGCAGTTCGCGGTGACGACGACGCACGACCGATTCGGCGCGAGACCGGCGGCCTCGAGCGCGCGGGCGCGTGGACCCGGTCGCACCGGCACCGCGCCGAGGAGGTCCTCGAGCAGGTCGCGACGCACCCGCTCGCCGTCGGCGACGAGCAGCTGCTCCACCTCGACGTAGACCTCCGCGACCCGGGTCGACGCGACGTTGATGTACTCGGCGATCGGGTCGACGAGCGTGAGCGCCTCCGTGCGCGAGGCGTCGTCGTGGGCGCCGCTGCGCAGCGCGCCCCAGAAGTGCCGCAGACCGATGCGGAACGCATGGAGGAAGTCGGCGAGCGCGATCCTGCGCTGCGCCCGCCGCGTCGTCGGCGCCCGGACGAAGTGGAGGTCGTCCGGCGTGGGCGGCCCGCCGCTGCGCAGCGACCGGACGAGCGCCTCGAGGTGCAGCTCCACGTGCCGGCAGACGTCGGCGAAGAACGCGGTGTCGTACGCGCTGCGGTAGGCGGGGATCTCGGCGAAGATCGTCTCCGTCGCCTCCCGCGCCGTCTCCGTCGTGCGGGCCTCGAGCCCGTCGACGAGCGAGGCCGCCACGGCGGAGAGCGCCGTGGACGGCCGGGGCGGCGCGCCGACCTCGGGCTCCCGCCCTGTGGTCGACGCGCCGGCCGGGCCCCTCATCACACGGCGGAAGAGGCCAGGGAGGCGTCCTTCGACTCCTCGCGGATCATCGCGGCGGCCTTCTCGCCGATCATGATGCAGGCCGCGTTCGTGTTCCCGCGGACGATCGTCGGCATGATCGACGCATCGGCGACGCGGAGGCCCTCGATCCCCTTCACCCGCAGCTGGGGGTCGACGACGGCGCCGATCGCGCACGTCGAGGTCGGGTGGTAGATCGTCTGGACGTTCTTCTGCGCGAACTCCCACAGCTCCTCGTCCGTCGCGTCGGCCGACGGGGTGACGAAGTCGTCGGTGATGACGGCGCGCATCGCCTCCTGCTCGGCGATCTCGAGCGTCGTGCGCAGCCCCGCGACGATCGTCGCCTTGTCCTCCTCGGTGGCGAGGTAGTTGTGGACGATCCGCGGCTTCACGTGCGGGCTCGGGCCGCGCAGCGTGAGCGTCCCGCGGCTCGTCGGCTTGATGACGCCCGGGCCGAACGCGACGCCGTGCTCGACGGGCAGCCCGAGGCCCTCCTCGTAGAAGAGGACGGGCGCGCAGTGGAACTGGCAGTCCGGACCCTCGAGCCCCTCGCGGGTGCGGATGAAGCCGCCGGCCTCGCCGATGTTCGACGTGAGCGGGCCGCGCCCCTCGCTGCCGACGAGCTCGACGTTCTCGTCGTTCATCGCGGTCATGAGCGACTCGGTGTTCGCGGTGAGGTAGTTGACGAGCACCATGCAGTGGTCCTGCATGTTCTCGCCGACGGGGAGGTCCGCGACGACGTCCAGGCCGAGCAGCGAGAGCTGCTCGGCGGGCCCCACGCCGCTGAGCATGAGCAGGTGCGCCGACCCGTAGGCACCGGCGGAGAGGATCACCTCGCGCTCGGCGCGCAGCTCGTCCAGCTCGGGATGGTCGAGCCGGACGCCGCGCGCGCGACCGTCCTCGATGATGACGTCGGTGACGAGCGCGTCGGTGATGACCGTGAGGTTCTCGCGGTCCTCCACGGGATGCAGGAAGGTCGCGGCCGTGCTCGCGCGCATGCCGTCCCGCTGCGTCACCTGGTAGCGGCCCACGCCCTCCTGCCGGGGGCCGTTGAAGTCCGGGTTCTCCTCGTGGCCCGCCTGCTTCGCCGCCTCGACGAACGCCGTGGCGAGAGGGTTCATCGAGCGGCTCTCGCGGACCGGGAGCGGCCCGCCGACGCCGTGGAAGGCATCCTCGCCGCGCTCGTTGTCCTCCGACTTGAGGAAGAACGGGAGGACCTCCTCGTAGGACCAGCCCTCGGCGCCCATCGCCGCCCACTCGTCGAAGTCGGCGCGGTTGCCGCGGATGTAGATCATCGCGTTCATCGACGAGCAGCCGCCGAGCATCCGGCCGCGCGGGAGGTACATGCGACGGCCTCCGAGCGCCTTCTCCGGCTCCGTCGAGTAGTCCCAGTCGCGCCGGCTCTTGAAGAGCGCGCCGAACGCGGCGGGGATGTGGATCTCGATGTCGGTGTCCTCGCCGCCGGCCTCGACGAGGCACACGCGGACGTCGGGGTCCTCGCTCAGGCGGTTGGCGAGCACGCATCCGGACGATCCGGCTCCCACGATCACGTAGTCGTACATCGGTGTCTCTCTCCTCTTGGTGGGTGTGGGCCGGCCGGCGTCAGCCGGCGGCGGACTGCGGCGTGCCGACGAGGTCGGCGACGCCCGCGGCCGTCCAGAACGCCTCGGCGTCCCGCAGCGTCCGCTCGCGTGCGATGTCGAAGTCGATCGAGACCGGCATCTCGTCGACGATCCCCTCGAGCGCCTGGGCGGCCTCGAGGGCCTCGGGCATCCAGTCGCGGATCCAGCCGCCGACGAGCTCCCGGTTGCGTGCGCCGTGCTCCTCGTCCTCGAGGACGAGCCTCGTGAACGCGGCGGTCCAGTCGCTCGCCCAGCGCCACTCCGCCTGGGCGACGTGCCCGAGCGTGGGGGTGATGGTGTCGCCGTTGGCCGCCGCGGCGCGCATGCCGAGCTCGCGCTGGATGAGCACGCCGAGGATCGGCTCGAAGCAGACGTTGACCGCGACGATCCCCTCGCCCCAGTCGACGACCGTCCGCAGGCGCTCGACGAAGCGGCGGGTCGGCTGCCAGGCCGGGTGCGTGAGCCAGCGCTGCCTCGCCTCCTCCATGGGGAAGTCGCCGAAGTGCGGCTCGAGGTCGAGCGAGTAGAGGACGAGGGACTGCGCGAAGCGCTGCTTCGTCGCCGCCTGGAACACGACGGCGTGCGTGAGGGTGTCCGACAGCGTGTCGCGCCCGGCCGCCGCGGTCGCGAGCCACAGGCCGTGCTGGACGAACGCCGGCACGAGGAGGTTCGCGCGCAGGAACTCGACCCAGCCGGGGTCGAAGTCCGTGAGCATCTGGTCGTAGGTGCCCTGCGTGACGGCGGCCTCGATCTGCCGCTCCCACTGGGTGCCGAGCTGGTAGTACGGCCGCTCCCACCACTGCGCGGGGTCGCGGAAGTCGTGCCAGTCGTGGACGTCGAGCCGCGTCGAGTCGTCGCTCCAGACGCCGTGCAGCCCGTCGAACGCCAGCGGCCAGCCGCGCTCGACGTGGCGGCGCAGCGACGGCTGCGAGTCCATCGTCACGTCCTCGTACATCGACGCGCGGCGCTTCGCCGGCGTGAACGACGCGAAGGTCCTCTCGCTGTCGTCGCTGCTGCGGCGCCCGCCGCCGTCGTCGACCTTCTTGGCCGGGGGTGCGGTGCTCATGCCGTGACCTCCTCGCTCGGGTAGGGCATGTCGAGGCTCTTCGCGAAGACCTGCCCGGGCCCGCCGTTGACGCCCGTCGCGACGTTGACGCCCTCGCGGAAGGCCGCGGCGTGGTCGCCGGACGGGAGGCCGAGCGCCTTCGCCCGGTTGATGTTCGGGCTCTCGACCTCGACGCCGACGGCACGCAGGTCGTCGAGCGTCCACTTGTCGTCGCGGAGGTGCGGCTGGCCCATGAGGGTGGAGCCGTCGGCGCGGACGAACCCGAGGTCCCTCACGACGTCGGCGAGGTCCATGCCGTGGAAGCGGTCGAAGTAGTTGCGGTCGCCGGTGTAGCGGCCGGGGTTGCTCTCGTCGATCCAGCGGCACTCCTTCGAGCAGTAGAAGCGCGTGCGGTCGTCGACGACCCGGTGGCACTGGTCCTCGTCGATGACGGACGGCATCGTGCACGTCCAGCAGAACGGGGGCGCCTCGGCGAGGAGGCCCGAGAGCAGGAGGGAGCGGTCGGCGCGGTCGTCGACCTGGCTGTAGGCCTCCCAGAAGAAGCCGTACTCGTCGTACCAGCCCGGGTACTTCGCCTCGAACCACTCGAAGTCGCGCTCGTCGAGGCCGTCGAAGCGCCAGAAGTGCATGGGCCAGGTCGCGAAGGCGAGCATCGCGATCTTGTGGTGCAGGCCCTTCGTGATGCGCTCCCGCGCGCGGTCGAAGATGTCGGAGGGCAGGTCGAGGCCGAGCTTGCCCATCTTGAGGATGTACGCGCGATACCAGTCGTCGCGGATCCAGCGGTCCCACTTGTCGAGGAAGGACTCGGGGTCGGAGCGGTCCTTGGAGAAGTACTCCATGACGACCGCGGAGAAGACGTCGAGGAACGAGTGGTTGACCCACCACGCCTGCTGCAGGTCGCGCTCGATGAACGGGATGTTCCGGTCGTCCTGCAGGACCGTGAGCAGCGTCGCGTAGCCGTTGGAGATGTGGCGGGCCTCGTCGGACTGGACCGACAGGTACGTCGTCGGGAGCGTGAAGTCGCCGTTGCGCGCGGCGACGTCCGGGAGCGCGACGAAGGCGACGTTGGTGAACGCGGTCTCCGCGACGACCTGGAGGGTGAACGCGCACTGGATCGGGTCGCCGACCATGAACTGGCTGGCGAAGTTCATGCCGCCGAGCGTGAAGATGTCCCGGGGCATCGCGCGCATCATCTGGTTCCAGCCGCCGGGGTCCGGGGCGTTCTTGGCGTACCAGCGGCCGAGCGACATCTGCATGCCCGTGTGGCGCACCTCGTCGACGTACTGGACGTGGTAGCCGTTGCGCAGCTCGTTCGACGGGATCGCGTCGATGAGCATGGCCATGCAGCGGCCGGCCCCGATCTCCGCGTAGTTGGTGACGGTGAGGAACGGCTTGAGGATCTCGATCCAGCGCTCGTGCGTCTTGTGCGGCATGTCGGCCCGCACCGCCGTGTCCTGGCCGCCGAAGACGCGCTCGTCCTTCTCGAGCTCCATCGGCAGGTACTCCCGCATGATCTGCTTCATGGGGTCCTTCGACTTCGCGGGGATGTGGTACCTCGTCGGGTACCGCGGGACCGGGTCGTGGTAGGTGTGGTCCCAGCCGAGCTGCGAGATGCGCTCGTGAGTCGCCGTGATGCTGCGTCGACGCGCCTTGGTGGACATGCAGCGACACTAGGTCGCCCCTCACGGCGGCCTCAATCAGTCGAAGGGATGAGATCGCTCATCCTCGCCCGCCGTCGCGGTGCGTTCCACGAAGATCCGCCGGTACTTCGCGACGGCCTGCGCGCGGTTGTTCGCCCGCAGCTTGCGCATGACGTTCTTCACGTGCGACTTCACGGTCGCCTCGGACACGACGAGGCGGCGGGCGATCGCCGAGTTCGTCGCGCCCTCGGCGAGGAGCGCGACGACCTCGTGCTCGCGCGGCGTGAGCACGCCGCTCATGTGACTGGCCCCCGGGGGCAGGAGCGAGGCGGCGGACACGCCGGCGAGCTTCGCGTTCCCCGGCGCCTCGCGCGTCATCCGCAGCTCGGCCGCCGAGAGGTCGGTGAGGACCTCGTTCGTCGCCGCGACGAGGCGCGCGACCTCCGCGCGCTGCGTGTTCACGCGCTCGACGAGCAGGGCGCGGTCGATGGCGAACCCGAAGCCCTCGGCGAACGCCCACAGCGTGTCGCGGTCGATCTCGTCGACATCGCGGCCCTGGAAGTAGCAGTCGGCGTGGATGAAGCCCATCACCCGGTCGTCGGGCATCACCGGCGCCGCGACGTAGGACCGCGTCTTCACCGGGAGGACGAGCGGCTTGAACGTCCGCGGGTCGGTGGCGGGGCTCTGGATCATCACCGGGGCCCGGCGGCGGATCATCTCGGTCTCGAGGAGCTGGTGGGTGAGCTGCGGCCGCTCGACCTGCGCGAGCTCGTGGAACTCCCTCGCCCACTCCGGCCGCTCGACGAAGTAGACGCTCTCGCACACCATCTCGGAGTTCTCGACGCGGAACAGGAACGCGCGATCGAAGCCGCAGTGGGTGCAGAGGACCTTCACGCCGCGGTCCATCACCGCCGCCGCCGTCGGCGCGGCGCGCAGCTCGGTGAGGGCGCGGCGGACCCGGTCGCTCGCGTCGAGCCGTCGCTCCATCGCCGAGCGCCGCACGAGGTCGCGCGCCTCGAAGACCTCGGCGAGCGTGGCCGAGAGATCCGCGATCGTCGGGTCGCGGACCGTCGCCTCGCGGAGCGCGTCGAGCAGGCGCCTCTCCGCGTCGCGGAGCGACCTCTCGAGGCTCGGCTCACCGTGGGTCTTGTCGACGTCGGCCTCGAGCAGCTCGTCGACGCGGCCGAGCAGCTCGCGCGCGGTCGTCCAGATGTCCTCGGTCACCCGCTCGTCATCGCGCGCCACAGTGCCTCCCCTCGTGCTCCCATCCCGGGCGGGCGCAGCATCGACGCGACGCCGGTGTCCGTCCCGGCGACGGTAGTGCGCGACCCGCTCCCGGGCAAGGAGCGGTGGAGGGTTCTCCTCCGAAGGGATGAGACGGGCCTGCAGCGGCCGGCGCGACGCGACCTCTCGCTCTGGGTGCGACTACGGTCTGCGCCGTGTCCGAACGTCGCCGCTGCCGTCCTTCGATCGTCGCCGCAGCGGCCGCGCTGACGGTCGCCCTCGCGTCAGGCGCCCCGCCGGCCGCCGCGGCGAGTCGCACGATCACCGACGGCACGACGCGCTTCGAGGTCCTCAGCCCGTCGCTCATCCGCGTGCAGCACGCGGCCGACGGGCGCTTCGAGGACCGACGGACGCTGACGACGGAGGGCCGGCTGACGACGGCGCCGAAGGTCCGCACGACCGTCCGCGGCGGGGACCGGATCATCCGCACGTCGCGGCTGCGCCTGCGCTGGCGGCGCGGGAGCGGCCCCCTCGACGCGGGCGACCTCACCATCCGACTCGACGACGGGACGCTGCTGCGGCCGCGGCCGGGGCCGAACCCCGCGCCGCTCGGCGGCTGGCGGCGCTCGCTCGACCTCACCGACGGGCCGGTCCCGCTGCACGAGGGCGTCCTCTCGCGGGCCGGGTGGTACCTGCTCGACGACACCGACACCGCGCTCGTCGCCGGCGAGACGGCGACGCCGCGGCCGGGGCGCGAGGGGGCCTACGAGGACCTCTACCTCTTCGTCTACGGCGACGACCACCCGCGTGCCCTGCGGGACCTGCGCACGCTCACCGGCCCCACGCCGCTCCTGCCGCGCAAGGCGTTCGGCGTGTGGTTCTCGCGCTGGTGGCCCTACGGCGACGCCGACTGGCGCGCGATCGTGCAGCGGTTCCGCGACGAGCGCGTGCCGCTCGACACGATCTCGATCGACACGGACTTCAAGCGGGTGCTCGACCCGGCCGGCTCGGCGGTCGCGGCCGCCGCCTCGGGGGCGCCCGGCCTCCCCTACTCGTGGAACGGCTGGGACTGGAACCGCGGGCTCTACCCCGACCCCGCGGAGTTCCTGCGGTGGGCGCGCGACGAGGCCGACCTCGAGGTGGGCCTCAACGTCCACCCGTCGATCAGCACGAGCGACCCGCTGTACGCGGAGACCGAGCGGCGAGCGGGCGTCCCGCTCGCCTCGGACTCCGGCTGCCTCGTCCTGCAGGCCGACACGCGCGGGGAGTGCAAGGTCTTCGACTGGGGCGACCCCCGGCAGCTCGACGCGTACTTCGCGCTCCACGAGGACTTCGAGCGCGACGGCGTGGGCTTCTGGTGGCTCGACTGGTGCTGCGACGGCAGCCGCCTCGACGTCCCCGGGCTCACGCCCGACACCTGGATCAACCGCGCCTACACGCGCCGGTCGCGGGCGCGCGGCTCGCGGTGGCCGTCCTTCCAGCGGATCGGCGGGTCCTTCCAGGCCGGCTTCGACGGCCGCGTCGGCAACGGCGCGTTCGCCGAGCATCGCCACGCGCTGCAGTTCACCGGAGACACGTGCGCGAACTGGCGCCAGCTCGGCTTCGCCTCCGAGTTCACGGCGGCGGCGGGCAGCATCGGCATGGCCTACGTGAGCCATGACATCGGGACGTTCCACGGGCAGACACCCGGCGCGGTGTGCAACGCGCTCTCGCCGTTCATCTCGCCGCAGCGGCCCGCCCTCGACCCCGAGCTCTACGCGCGGTGGATGCAGCTCGGGACCTTCCAGCCGCTCGACCGCCTGCACTCCCACCACGGGTTCCGGCTGCCGTGGGAGTACCGGGGGAAGGCCGGACGCACGGCGGCGGACTTCCTCCGTTTGCGCGAGGCGCTCGTCCCCCACCTCTACGCCCTCGCCCGTGAGGCCCGCGACACCGGCATGCCGATGGTCCGCGCGCTCCACCTGCAGTGGCCCGACCTCGACGAGGCCTACGAGCACCCGTCCCAGTACACGCTCGGCGACGACCTCCTCGTCGCCCCGGTCGCGCGCCCGGGCGATCCCGCCGAGGTCCGCGTGTGGTTCCCGCCCGGCACCTGGCAGGACCTCTTCACCGGCGAGCGCCACCGCGGGCCGGCGACGAAGACGCTGTCCGTGCCGCTCGAGCGGATGCCGGTCTTCGCCCGCGCCGGCTCGGTCCTCGCGCTGCAGCCACCGGTCGCGACGACCTCGGCCGCGCCCGCACCGACGCTCGACCTCCACGTCCGCCGGGGCAACGGGTCGACGACGATCTACGAGGACGCCGGCGAGGGCCTCGCCCACGAGGACGGCGAGAGCGCGACGACGACGGTGACCCAGCGCCGGGCACGCGGCGCGACGGTCGTCACGATCGCCGCGCGCCGCGGGCGCTTCACCGGCCTCCCCCGCCGCACCTACGACGTCACCGTCCTCGGCATCGACCGGCCGCGAGCGGTGACGGTCGCCGGCCGGCGCGTGCGCGCGGACTACGAACCGGCGAGCCGGACCGCGACGTTCACCACCGGCCGGGTGCGCACCGACCGCGACACGCGCATCGTCGTGCGCTGGGCACGCGCGCGGTCGCGCTGAGGGACGGCCGGCTCCTGCTACCTTCGTGTACATGAGCGAGTCGGTCGGCATCGCCGAGCTGCGCCAGAACCTGAGCCTCTATCTGCGCCGCGTCGCCTCCGGTGAACGGCTGGTGGTGACCGACCGCAACCGCCCCGTCGCTGAGCTCGGTCCGCCGCCGACGACCGGCCGCGAACTCGACCGGCTGATCGCCGAAGGCCGGGTGTCCCGCCCCGCGCGGACGGGCCTCCCGGCGCCGCTGGAGCTTCCCGGGGACCCGCAGGCGCTGAGCCGAGCACTCGACGAGATCCGCGGAGAACGCTGAGCGCGAGGTGCCGCTCCTCTACGCGGACGCCTCGGCGCTCGTCAAGCTCGTCCGCGACGAAGCCGCGTCCCCGTCTCTGCGGCGCTACCTCGAGGACGCCGACGTCGTCAGCAGCGAGCTGGTCCTCACCGAGATCCCTCGTGCCGTGCGACGCGCAGCGGCATCGGACCCCGAGCTGCCTCTCGAGCTCCTGCTCGAGCGGACCGGACAGCTGATCGACGCCCTCGGCCTGCGCCCCGTCGACCGCGCGGTGCTCGCGGGCGCCGGAGCGTTCACCGAGCCCGCGCTCCGTGCCCTCGACGCGATCCACGTCGCCACGGCGCTCGACCTCCATCCGATCGACGCGTTCGTCACCTACGACGTGCGCCAGGCGGCAGCCGCGCGACTCGCGGGGCTGCGGACGATCGCCCCGGGCCTCTGAGGGCCGACGGCTACGCCGCCCGTCAGGCGGTGTCCTCCGGCCGGAAGTCGACCGCGGCGAGGCCCTCGACCGCGAGCCCCAGCGAGAGCTGGTCGAGCATGAGGTGCTTGAAGCGCTGGGTGAGGACGAGGCGCGAGTAGCGCCGGGTGAGGACAGGGCGCTCCTTGAGCATCCGCGCGAGCTCCCACGCCCGCGGCAGCAGATCCTCCGCCGGGAGGACCTCGCCGACCACGCCGAGCTCGAGCGCCCGCTGCGCCGTCAGCGTCTCGCCCGTGAGCAGGAACCACCGGGCGCGGTTCGGGCCCAGCAGCTCCTGCCAGACGACCTGCATGCCGTCGCCGGGGACGAGCCCCGACGGGTAGTGCGGCAGGTCTTGGAACGTCGCGTGCTCGGCGGCGATGACGAGATCGCTGAGAACCGCGAGCTCGTTGTGGATGAGCGCCGGCCCGTTGACCGCGCCGATCACCGGCACGTCGATGTCGAGCAGCCGCATGAGCAGCCGGCGGCCGTCGGCGAGCACGTGGTCCCAGCCCTGCGGCGTCACCTCGCCGAGGTTGCCCGGCGCCATCTCGGCGATGAAGTCCTCGCCGCTGCCGGTGAGGATCACCACCTCGTTCTCGCGGTCGGCGGCCACCGCCTCGAAGCAGTAGCCGAGCTCCTCGTGGGGCAGCATGCCCCACTGCAGCGAGGCGCCGTCGCTGTGCAGCGTGATCTGGAGGATCCCCTCCTCGCGCTCGAGGCGGATCGTCTCGAAGCGGTCGGCGTAGTCGGCGAGACGTGGCGCAGGCATGCAGCCGATCGTCCTCGGCGCGGCGGGCGGCGACAACCGCGCGCGGCGGGCGGGTCGGAGAGATGGACAACCCGCGGCCGGTCGAGACGGCCCCGCGCCCCCGGGATCCGCTGCGTGGTCGAGCTCGTCTAGGTGTAAGTCCCGAGCAGGTTGTTCAGCCGTTGGACGGGTGGTTGTCGGCCG